>JAYTQX010000131.1:0-3867 GCA_043746455.1 Pseudomonadota bacterium | reverse complement strand
CCTTGCGCGGGCTTTTTCATGCCGGCGGGTTGTCTGCGGATTGCCAGCCTGTTGACCAATCTTTGCCAACCCCGTTGACCAGGCTCGCCGGACAACCTGGCCATCGTCGCCCGCGCGTTGACCATCCCACTGAACGTCGCTTGTCGACCCCTATGCGCAGGTCGCAACTATGCGTAGTTGATCGCGCCGGCTGCTGATTTCATGGCGCTGGAGCCGGCACGATCTGCGCATAGTTACAGCGTCTGCAGAGACCGCGTGAACGCGTCCGGCGCCCTGAACCGATGGATATCCTGGTGTTCGGCGAGTAACCGTGGCCGGTCGGCACTGCGTGAATGAACCAACGTGTCGTGCAAACGGCCCATTGATACCGTTGCGGCGAGAAGCGAGACGTGGTTCATGGTGGTCTCCTGGAGTGGAGCCGCCACTGCACGTGGCTACGAAAACTATGTCCAGTTCAATGGCAAGGGTCGATGCCGAACACCGCGCCGCACTTGGCAACCCGCTGCCCGCCCCGTAGCCACTACGCATAGTTGCAACCTACGCATAGGGGTCGCTATATAGAGCTCTGCATAGCGAACCGTTGCTGTCGGTCGCGAGCGTCCGCTTTGCGGCGCGCATTTGCAGCAGCCGATCGGTCCTTGGCCGATTCCAGCCCCTCGCGAACGGCGAACTCGCGGCAGTGATCATCAAGAGCGCACTGATCAGGGGGGCGCAACTGGTTAGCAACTTTGCCGGAAGACGCAGCCGGAGGACAGTCGACCCCAAATTGCTTTCAGACCAAAACGCCACCACCGTCGATTACAACCGTCTGCCCGGTGATAAACGCGTTGTTCATCAGGTGGAGATAGGTCTGCGCGATATCGTCAGCCTCGCCAACCCGTCCAACGGGTAGCCGCGCGTCAGCCTGGCGATACATAGTTTCGCGTTCATTTTCCGGGATATTGGCCCATAGCGGCGTACGCACTAGGCCGGGACTGACGATGTTCACCCGGATCGGCGCCAGCTCGATTGCAAGCGCACGCGCGAAGCCTTCCATCGCGCCGCAAATGCTTGCGGCGATCGTCCAGCCTTTTAGCGGCCGCGCGCTGGCAATGCCGCTGGTAAGCACAATCGATCCCCTCTGCCGGATATTCGGTGCCGCCGCTTTCACCGCTGCAATCGCGCCAAACATGCGTACATCAAAAGCCTTGCGCACCGCGCTCATACCCGTTTCCGCCAGTTCGCCGAGTTGCAGGATTTCGCCAGCTGTATAAACCAGATGGTCAAAGTCTCCGATTTTGGCGAACAGCTCACTCGCCGAACCGGCATCATTCAAGTCGACGACTTGGCCTTCGGCACGCAAACCGAGTTCGGCGACTGCCTTTGCGACCTTGTGCTGGTTCGAGGACGACACCACGACCGTCGCCCCTGCGCCCAAAGCAGCGCGGGCAGTGGCGAGCCCGATGCCTGAGGTACCACCCAGTATCACGACTTTCTTGTTTTGCAGATTCATGCTGATCCTTTCTCGGCTGCGCCGGATGGCGTGCCAGGAAGCCTGATTGCATCATCAACTTTGATAAACGATGATCTATTTCACACACTCGTAAATAGATGTTCTGAATGGATCGTTTTACCAGCATGTCGATCTTCGTCCGCGCCGTCGAGCGCGGCAGCTTTGCCGCCGCCGCGGCAGAAAGCGGCATGACCGCAACGATGGTTGGCAACCACATTCGCGCACTCGAACGGCGGCTCGGCACGCGCCTGCTCAATCGGACCACTCGACGGCAAAACTTGACCGAAATAGGCCGCAGTTACTACGAACAATGCGTCAGCATCCTTGCGCAGCTCCAGTCGGCGGAAATCGATGCGCGCGACATGCGTTCTCGGCCGCGCGGACGCCTGCGCGTAAGCGCGCCGATCATCTATGCCACCTGCAAACTCGCGCCGGCCATGAGCGACTATCTCGATCGCTATCCCGACGTGCATGTGGAGCTGGTGCTGGACGATCGCATCGTCGATCTCGCCGACGGGGGTTTCGACGCAGCGATCCGTATCGGTATCTTGCCGGACTCGAATCTGATCGCGCGACCGCTGGCACCCTCGCCCCATATCGTGTGCGCAGCGCCCGCGTATCTTTCAAAACACGGAATACCGGCAACGCCGAAAGATCTGGAAAAGCATCAATGCCTTGCCTTCGGTGTTTCCAGCGGTCCAGAGCGCGACTGGCGCTTCACCCTCGCCGATGGCTCGCAACAGACTGTGCACGTACCTGGCCGCCTCGATATCAATGGCGGCCTCGCTCTGCGCGAAGCTGCGCTCGCCGGCCTGGGCATCATCCTGCAACCGGCATTGATGTTGGAACACGACATTGCCGCAGAAAAATTGGTCCGGCTGTTTGCCGACTTGCCGGCGCTGACATTTCCCGTGCATATCGTCTATCTGCCCGAACGCAAGCTCACGGCCAAGCTCGCAAGCTTCGTCGACTTCGTAACTACCTTTCAAGGGCATCGAAGCCCAATGAACCAGTAAGAATGGGCACTGGCAGGAATTTTACGAAAACAAAAGGATGGAGTAATTATCTCCCCGTACGCAACGCGTTCCAGCAAGCCCCGCGCCCTCATCCCAGCTCTCTCTGAAGTGATATTGCCACCGATCAGGCTGGCTTTTCTGTCCAGCATGTTTGACGCTGCTGCCCGTCTACTCAGCGCAGGCTGCCGTCTGCCTCGCACTGCCAGACAGTGACCCGCTCCACTTCCAAGACGAGGGCCGTGGTTTCGGTAATTGAAGTCAACGCATTCTGCAGCCCGGCGCCGGATTTCCACAATTTTTGCGCCAGGTTCATCAATGCGCGCATATGGCGGCGCATGCGGGCGTCGCGCCCCTGACCTGCAGCTACTGTCTTGCTGGTAAGCATCTGAGTACCCTCCGATGAGGGCGCCGGCGGCGCCTGCAGCGCGATTCCACTCTACCTGCGCTGACCACGCGAAATCTGATCTTTGCATGCCGCGTACCTTCTGCGTACTTCTGTGAAGTGGCATTGTCAGATTCGAATGGGCGGCAACGTGAGAGGTCGTAAGCTCGCTTCATCTTGGTCGCTTTTTCAGGCCGGGCACATTGGCTGGGTTGCAACCGTTACAGCCAAGATGCAATGCAAATGAGACGAATTGATCATCGGGGAATCCACGTACCGCAACGGGCTGCGACATCGAAGCCTTGGTCAGTGCTCTGTCAGTTCCGTCTGCTCCTCCATCGCACCCTCTTGCTCGCGAAGGATGCGGGCCACGATGACAACGGAGTGGATCTCTTGCTCGATGATGTTGGTCAGCTCGGTTATGTGCGCTTTGAGCGCTTTCAGGTCTGCGGCACTGGCCGGCTTCTCAGAATCTTCTAGCAACACCTGCATCCCCGAAAACATCTCACCAAGCTCCATCAAGGTGTCCAGCGATTCGGCCATCGGTTCGGGTACCTCAAGGTTCTCCTGATCACCAAAGATGCCCGTCAAAAATCCATGGATCTCTTCCGCACGTGTCTCGACCAAGCTAGCCAGACCCTTACGCGTTGCACGGGCCGGCATGGGCGTCAGTCGATACGGTTGCGTCTCGTGCTGGTGCACGGTGAGCTCATTCCAAAGCCCATTGATCAGTGCCTCCAGTAGCTCATTGACCGCATCCATGGAGGAGAACGCTGGCAGCGTGCCGTCCCAGACCTTGGCCAGTATCTTCATGGGCTGCAGCGGCGCGGATCCGCTCATGGCGCCAAGAAAATGCGTGCAGATGACGTGGTAGGGCCTCGGGCAGTCGTAGCGTTCCAGGAAGGCGATGGCACGCGCTTCGATGCCACGGCGGCGGTTGCGGTCGGCTGTCGATCGTTTTGGCACAAGCAAAGCTC
>JAYTQX010000130.1:0-7435 GCA_043746455.1 Pseudomonadota bacterium | reverse complement strand
CCGTCTTTCACCATCAGCGAGGCGCCACCGACCTCGCCGGGCGGCGCGCCTTCCTCGGCGGGCTGGAAGATCAGCATGATCGAACCGGGCAGGTCTTTTTTCATTCCGGCGAAAATCTCGGCGAGGCCAAGCAGCATCGCCGTGTGCGCGTCGTGACCGCAGGCGTGCATGACGCCGACCTCGCGGCCGAGATATTCACCCTTCGCCTTCGACGCGAACGGCAGATCGACCTGCTCGACCACCGGCAGCGCGTCCATGTCGGCGCGGATCGCGAGCTTCGGTCCCGGCTTGCCACCCTTGAGTATGCCGACGACACCGGTGTGCGCGATGCCCGCATGCACCTCGTAGCCGAGCTTCTTCAATTCATCGGCAACGATCTTCGAGGTGCGCACCTCGCGATTGCTCAGCTCGGGATGCTGGTGCAGATCGCGCCGCCAGGCGGTGACCTGCGGCAGCACGCTCTGCGCGAGTTGTGCGGAAGTTTCAGCAACAGCGAGATGGCTCGCCATCGTCATCGATGCAAACAACAGGAACAGAAGTCTTTTGTACATTCTCGACATCCTCGATGATCGTCATTCCGGCGAAAGCCGGAATCCAATTTTTGAACTTGATACGCAAGTAAAGACACTGGATGACCAGCTTCGCTGTTGTGGAGCGTTCCGGCTTTCGCCGGAATGACGAGCGAAAAGACTCAAACACCCAATACCAAATCTTCCGCCTCGACCCGGTCGAGACGGATGCGGTTGGCGAACAGGGAAAACGCGAGCGTGCCCGCAAGCCCGTTCGCGCGCTGCACCCATGGCGGAATATACAGCGGAGCGGCGATATAGCCAGAATCGAAATACGGTTCGAGCGCGAGCACGTCGTGCAGAGTCATCTTGCCGGCGAACAGGCTGCGGCAGAGTTTGAGCTTCTGGTTCTTCAGCGCCCAGCGGAAAAATGTGTGCACGGACAACAGGCCGTGCAGGTAGACCGCGTCCTTGGTGAACGCCGCACCGCCGCTGGTCGGCGCACCGCGGAATACACGCATCGCCGAGGTGAAGCTGTCGGCTTCGTTCTGACCGGAGTCGAGAAAGAATTTGAACACCTCGATGAAATCCGCGCCGTTCAGCGCCTTGTCGATCGCGAGAATGCGCAAGCTGATGCGCTTCATGCGGCCGATATCGATCGCGCCCGACATCAGTTCGGCGAAGGTCGCCAGGCCTTCCTGGGTCGCGGTGATGCGCGGCGAGTTCAAGGCCAGCGATTTCAGGTTCGGCTGCTCGCGGCCGTTCAGTGCGGTCAGCGAATGCACAAAGGCTTCGTGTTCGAGCAGCTGATGGCGGTCGTATTCGGAAAAGCTCGTGCCCGCGCGCAGACGGATGCGCGTGGGACCCGCGGCGGCTTTCGCGATCAGGTTCGGGTCGAGCTCGACCGTCACCTTGTCGTGCATGAAAAACGCGCTGATGCGCTGCTGCAATTCCGTGCACAGTGCCTCGGCCGGAATGCGCTGCGCCTCATCGGCGGTGCCGATGTCGCGGCCGAGTTCGTCGGCCAGTTCGATGAAATGCCGCGCCGCGTCGAGATTGCTCACGCTGCCGCCGGGCAGACGGTCGCCGGGACGGCCGAACAGGCGTACCGAATGTTCGGTTATTGCCGGCGTGCCGGCCGCGTCGAGCATCTCGGTTGCGGTGCGCCACGACTGCGCGGTACGGCGCAGATAATCGCCGACCGGATGCTGCGCGTCGGCGGCGAGAAAAATGTCTTCCAGTTCCTCGCGCGTGCGCGAAAAATCGGATTTTTCGTAAACCACCTGGGGCAACTGCGGATTGCCGCGCCGCCACGCGTCGAGGAACTGCACCTGCATCGACGCCGGCCAGCTCACCGCGGCGAGCAACTTGATGCCCTTGACCGTTGCCACGAGGCGGCGGTCCAGCTCGGTCATTCGATCCAGTGCGGCAGCGTCCTCGCCCATGTGCTTTCCGCCGGCAGATGCGGGAACACTAGCGCATCGGCGCGGAATTTCAAACGGCGCCAGAGTGGAGCGGCTGGGTCACGGTTCAGCGTCTGCCGTACTTGTCGATCAAACGCTTGCCCAGCGCCTTGTTGGCAACGCGCGCCTGCGCCTTGCGGTCGAGTTGCGCTTCGAGCGAGTCGCTTGCCGCGGCGAGCTCGCCGCGCAATTTCCGGAAACTGTCCCAGCGCGCCGGATCGAGAATGCCGGACTCAAGCGCCGTGCGCACGACGCAGCCCGGTTCGTTGCCATGCGTGCAATCGCCGAACCGGCATTGCAGCGCCAGCGCTTCGATATCGGCGAAACTCGCCGCGGCAAGATCCTCCTCGCCGGTGAGTTTCAATTCGCGCATGCCCGGCGTATCGATCAGGCAGCCGCCACTGGGCAGCGCGATCAGCGAACGATGCGTGGTGGTGTGGCGGCCGCGGCTGTCGTGTTCGCGCACCGTGCTGGTGGCCTGGCGCTCGCGCCCGAGCAGGGTGTTGGTCAGGGTGGACTTGCCCGCGCCCGAGGAGCCGACCAGCACCGCGGTATCGCCGTGCTTGAGATAGCGCAGCAGCGGTTCGATGCTGGCCGCGTCCTTGGCATTGACCGCGCGGATATCGATGTCCGCCGGCAGCTGCGCACGCAACGCGTCGAGCGATGTATACAATGCCGCTTCTTCCACTTTGTCGGCCTTGGTCAGCACGATCACGGGCCGCGCACCGCTGCCCTGGATCAGCAGCAGATAACGTTCGATGCGGCGCGGATTGAAGTCGCCGTCCAAGCCCATCAGCACGAAAACCGTGTCGATATTGGTGGCGATGATCTGCCGCGCGTAACGCTCGCCGGCCGCGGCGCGGCTCAAGGTCGTGCGTCGCGGCAGCACGTCGTGGATCACTGCCGGTGTCGCGCGGTCGATCAGCACGAAATCGCCGACCGCCGGACGCAAGGTGGGATCGGCGCCGCGGCGCAGAAACCGCGGCGCCGGCTGCGCCGTGAAGTCGTCGCGGTCGGCGTGCGCGACGCCATCGTTGAGTACATAACCGCTGCGATGCTGGGCGACCACGCGCGCGGGACGCCAATCCGCCGGCGCATCGGCCGGCTGTAGCGTGTCCGCGCGCCAGCCGATCGCGCCGAGACCTCGCTCCGAATCCGACTCCGCTGCCATGCGGCCATTCTACCCGCGGCCCGGGCAAAGTCAGCGAAATGCTTGAATTCGCGCCCTGTTTCGCTAGCATGGGCGGTCACGATCAGCAATCGCGACGCCAAACAGCCAGCCCATGCCCATGCACAAGCCGATGAACACCACGACCGCGCCGCTGCAGACCAGCAGCCGGATCCGCGAAGTCCGCTACGAAATCCGCGGCGAGCTCGCGCAGCGCGCGCTCGAACTCGAAGCCGCCGGACGCGAGATCGTCAAGGTCAATATCGGCAATCCGGGTGTGTTCGGCTTCACCGTGCCCGAGCATGTGCGCGCAGTGATCCAGGCGAATCTGGCGTCGAGCGAAACTTACTGCCACCAGAAAGGCATCCTGCCCGCGCGCGAAGCGATCGTCGCCCAGCAGCGCGAACACGGCGTACCCGATGCGCATGTGGATCGCGTCTTCATCGGCAACGGCGTCAGCGAGCTGATCGACCTGTCGCTGCGCGCCCTGCTCAACGACGGCGACGAAGTGCTGCTGCCGAGTCCGGACTATCCGCTGTGGAGCGCGGCGACCGTGCTCAACGGCGGCCGCTGCGTCTACTACACCTGTCCGGCCGAGCGCGCGCATGTGCCCGACCCGGACGAAATCGAGGCTGCGGTCACGCCGCGCACACGTGCGATCGTCGTGGTCAACCCGAACAATCCGACCGGCGCGGTGTACCCGCGCGCCGTGCTCGAAGCGATCGTGAACATCGCCGAGCGCCATCGGCTGATCATCCTGTCCGACGAAATCTACGACGAAATCGTCTACGACCGCGCCGAATTCATCCCGCTCGCGCGCCTCGCGCGCGAGGTGCCCTGCCTCACGTTCGACGGGCTTTCCAAAGTGCAGCGCGCCTGCGGTTATCGCGTGGGCTGGCTGTCGCTGACCGGCGCGGCGGCGCCGCTCGGCGAAATGGAACGCGCTCTCGACCTGCTCGCCTCCTTGCGTCTGTGCGCGAACGTGCCCGGCCAGTGGGCGATCGTGCCGTCGCTGACCGGCCCCGACACGATCTCGCCGCTGACCGCGCCGGGCGGACGTCTGTACGAAACCCGGCGCGCGGTGATCGATGCCTGCGCGCAAAGCCGCTTCCTCGACGTGGTCGCGCCGCGCGGTTCGCTGTACGCCTTCCCGAGTGTGGACACGACGCTGCTGCCGCACTTCGACGACGAAAAATTCGCGCTCGACCTGCTCGAAAGCGAAGGCGTGCTCGTGGTGCCTGGCTATGGTTTCAACTACGCCCGGCGCAATCATTTCCGCACCACCCTGCTGCCGCAGGCCGCGCAGATGCGCGACGTGTTTGCGCGCATCGAGCGCGTGCTGGAACGCATGGCCGCGGCGCAGTCGAAGCAGCGACAGGTCGCGTAAGGTCAGAACGCCCCCTTCCGGCTACCGCCACCTTCCCCAGCAAGCGGAGGAAGGATTCCAGTCTGCAATGCTTTCGACTCTCCCTTCCCCTGCGCAGCGGGGGAATGTGCCGGAGGCGGATGGGGGCCAGCGGCGTTAGTACAACACCTTCGATTCTCATGCCAACTCCCGCTCAACATTGCTTTCTCGCGCTCGGCGACTCCTACACGATTGGCGAAGGCGTGGCTCAGCATGATCGCTGGCCGGTACAGCTTGCCGACGCGTTGAGGCAACGGGATATCGGCATCGAGGTGCCGGAAATTCTTGCGCGCACCGGCTGGACCACGGACGAACTCGCCAACGCGATGCGACAGCACATGTTTCATCCGCCGTATGCACTGGTCACGCTGCTGATCGGCGTCAACGATCAATATCGCGGCCGCGATCTGGCCAACTATCGCGAGGAATTCAGCGCCTTGCTCGCACGCGCGATCGGCCTCGCCGGCGACCGGCCGCAGCATGTGATCGTGATTTCGATTCCCGACTGGGGCGTAACCCGATTCGGCAGCGAAAGTGGGCGCGATCCGGCGCTGATCGCGCGCGAGATCGATTTGTACAATGCGGCAAATGCGCAAATTTCCCAATCGCTGCATGCGCATTACGTTGACGTGACTGCGCTTTCGCGTGCCGGTGGCGATGCAGCGGACATGCTTGTCGACGACGGCCTGCATCCGTCCGCGGCCATGTACCGGCGCTGGACCGGCGAGCTTCTGCCGGTCGCAGAGAGCGCACTGTCATCGCACTGACGCTTGCGCGAAATAAACTTTTTATACTTTTTGCTTATGCTGCGCCGGGCCAGGCAGAGACCCGGCTCAAAATCGTAGCGAGCGAAGGCAGTTCGCGTGTGCGCGGCGCGCAGGAACCGGAGTGTACACGTCAGTACATGAGGATTCCGAGCACCGCACGCGCGTGAAATGCCGAGCGCAGTAGATTTTGAGACGGGTCGGAGGGAAGACCCGTGTCGCAACTGCATTTCCGCAGCATCTTCATCTCTGATGTGCATCTCGGTCTGCGTGAATGCCAGGCCGCGTATCTGCTCGACTTCCTGCGTTCGACGACCTGCGAGAGACTCTATCTGGTCGGTGACATCGTCGATTTCGAGAACATGCTGCTCAGGCCCTACTGGCACGCCGATCACAGCGCGGTGCTGCGGGAAATCCTCGCACTCGCCGCGCGCGGAACGCGCGTCACCTACATCCCCGGCAACCACGATGCGCAGATGCGACGCTTCGCCGGGCAGCGTTTTGCCGGCATTGAATTCGCGCTCGATGCCGTGCATGTCGGCGCCGACGGCCGCCGCTACCTGGTCAGCCACGGCGACGAATTCGACAGCGAACATACGGCGCCGGCCTGGCTCGCGCGCGTCGGCGACGTGATGCAGCGTTTTGTCGCTGCGTTGAACCGGCGCGGCAATGCATTGCGCCGCGTGTTGCGTCTGGATTATCGAACCATCTCGCTGGCGATCAAGCTGCGCATCGGCACGGCACGGCGTTTCATCGAGGATTTCGAACTCCGCGTCGCCGAGCGCGCCCGCGCGCGTGGCTTCGACGGCCATATCTGCGGCCACATCCACCGCGGCCGCATCCGCGACGACAACGGCACGCTCTACATCAACGACGGCGACTGGGTCGAGCACTGCACCGCCCTGGTCGAGCATCACGACGGCGCTCTGGAACTGCTGCACTGGACCGAGCAACGCGAAAGTCTCGCGTTCAGTCCAGCGCTCGTGGTAGCGCAGGCAACGCGCGCGGAGTTGCCGGAAGCGGCGTGAGCACGAGGCGTGCGCCATTGATAACGCGGCGGCCGGCCTTATGTCCGGTATGATTGCCCCCGCATCATCGCCGGAACGTGCCATGCCGCTCAACGAAAACACACGCACCCGCATCGAAACCCTGCTCAAGCAGAATCCCGTCGTGCTGTTCATGAAGGGCAATCCGCAGCAGCCACAGTGCGGCTTCTCCGCCGCCGCCTCGGTCATGCTCAACGAGCTGCTGCCGGACTACGCGACGGTCGACGTTCTACAGGACGCGGAGATCCGCGAAGGCATCAAGCAATACGGCAACTGGCCAACGATTCCGCAGCTTTACGTCAAGGGTGAGCTGGTCGGCGGCTCGGATATCGTGCAGTCGATGTATAACAGTGGAGAATTGCAGGAATTGTTCGGCCTGCCCAAACCCGACCGCACGCCGCCGAGCATCACGATCACCGACAAGGCCGCCGCCGCGATCCGCAATGCGCTGGTCGACGCCGAGCAGGGCGTGGCCCTGCATCTGTCCATCGACGCGCGCTTCCAGCCGCAGTTCCATCTGGCCGAACCCGGCGACGACGAAATCCGCGCCGAATCGAACGGTATCGACCTGCTGATGGACGTGGCGACCGCACAGCGCGCGCGGGGCATCCGCATCGACTGGGCCGAGACCATGCAGGGCGCAGGCCTGGCGATCGACAATCCGAACGCACCGGCCGCGGTGCAGGAACTGTCCGTGCAGGAATTGAAGAACCGCCTCGCCACCGGCGATATCATCGTGGTCGATGTGCGTCCCGCCGACGAGCGCGAGCTCGCCGCACTGGCGCAGCCGTTTCGTACGCTCGACGACGGCGTTGCGTCGCTTGCTGATCTGTCCAAGGACGCGCCGATCGCGTTCCTCTGTCACACCGGCAGTCGCAGCGCACGCACCGCCGAACAGTTTCGCGCGCTTGGGTACAAAAAAGTATACAACGTCGCTGGGGGAATCAGCGCGTGGTCGCGCGAGGTTGATTCTTCCGTTCCGCAATACTGAGCGCAGTCGCGCATTTCGCCTGCGACGCGCATCTCCCTGCTCGTCATCCCGCGCGGAGCGGCTTAAGCCCTCCCCTTCAAGGGGAGGGT
>JAYTQX010000129.1:0-9373 GCA_043746455.1 Pseudomonadota bacterium | reverse complement strand
CCGGCATAGCGAATCGAGGTCAACGGGCTCGCCCCGGTGCCGCCGTCGTGACCGGAGATCGTGATCAAATCGGCGTTGGCCTTGGCCACGCCCGCGGCGATCGTGCCGACGCCGGCGTGCGCGACGAGCTTGACCGAAACCAGGGCGGTCGGATTGATCTCCTTGAGGTCGTAGATCAGTTGCGCCAGATCCTCGATCGAATAGATGTCGTGATGCGGCGGCGGCGAAATCAGGCCGATGCCCGGCCGCGCGTAACGCAAGCGCGCGATCAGGCCATTGACCTTGTGTCCGGGCAATTGCCCGCCCTCGCCGGGTTTGGCGCCTTGCGCGATCTTGATCTGCAGCACTTCGGCATTGACCAGATACTCCGGCGTGACGCCGAAACGACCCGAGGCGACCTGCTTGATCTTGGACATTTTCTCGGTGCCGTAGCGCAGCGGGTCTTCGCCGCCTTCGCCCGAATTGCTGCGCGCGCCGAGCCGGTTCATCGCCATCGCCAGGGCCTCGTGCGCCTCGGGCGAGAGCGCCCCGAGTGACATGCCGGCGGAATCGAAACGCCTGAGGATCGCCTCGACCGGTTCGACTTCGTCGAGAGAAATCGAAGGATGCGGACTTTGCACGTCGAGCAGATCGCGCAGCGCCGCCGGCACGCGCCCGTTCACCGCGGCGGCGTACTTTTTATACAACCGCACATCACCCGTGCGCACAGCCAGTTGCAGACTGCCGACGACCTCGGGATTGAACATGTGGAACTCGCCGCCCGGCAGCGCCTTCATCAGTCCACCCGGCGGCAACGCGTAATTCGGATCGCGCGCGGCGATCGATTGCGCGCGATATTCGCCTTCGATTTCGGCGAAGCCCGCGCCGCTGATGCGCGACGGCGTACCCGGGAAGCACAGATCGACGACTTCGCGATCCAGACCCACTATTTCGAACAACTGCGCACCGCGGTAGCCGGCGATGGTCGAGATGCCCATCTTGGAAATGATCTTGAGCAGGCCCTTCTGGATGCCGCGCCGGTAGCTGCGGCCGATTTCGCCGGGCGCCTCGCCTTGGCGGCCCTTGAGTTCGCCGCGCCGATTCATGTCGTACAGCGTCTGATACGACAAGTATGGATAGACCGCCGTCGCGCCGAAGCCGATCAGGCAGGCGAAGTGGTGCGCATCGCGTGCATTGCCGGTTTCGACCAGCAGGTTGCAGTCGCAGCGCAATTGTTTTTGGGTCAGGCGCGCATGCACTGCGCCGGTCGCGAGCAGGGCATGAATCGGCAGCAGGCCCGGCACCGGGTAGCGATCCGACAGCAGCAGCAGGATCGCGCCGCCGCGCACCGCGGCTTCCGCCTCGTCGCAGATTTTTTCCAGCGCCGCCTTGAGACCGATCGACTCGTCGTAATACAGATCGAGCTTGAGATTGTTCGGCGCGATATGCGGCAGCGCGAGTATCTGGCGCAATTTGCGCTGCGACAGGATTGGCGAGTTGAGCAGCACCTGCTTGGCGTTCTCGGGCGACAGATCGAAGATATTGCGCTCGAGGCCGATCTGCGTGGTCAGCGACATCACCAGACGTTCGCGCAGCGGATCGATCGGCGGATTGGTGACCTGGGCGAAGCCCTGGCGAAAATATTCGTACAGCGGCCGCGACTTCTGCGACAGCACCGCGATCGGCGTGTCGTCGCCCATCGAGCCGGTCGCCTCGGCTTCGTCCTCGGCCAGGGTCTTGAGCACGACGTCGCGCTCTTCGCGGGTCAGCGCGAACTGCTTCTGGAAGCGCGCGAGCACCTCGGGCGGGAACGGTTCGGCGGCGAGCGCGGGATCGATCAGGTGGGATTCGAGAAAGGTCAGTTTCTCGCGCAGCCAGCGCTTGTAAGGCGCGCGCGCCCGGTTGACCGCATCGATCGCGGCGCTGTCCAGCAGCTTGTGCTCGATCAGATCCACCGCGATCATCTCGCCCGGCCCGAGGCGGCCCTTGGCGACGATGCGCTCGGGCGGCACATCCCACAAGCCTGCTTCGGAGGCGATGATGATGTGGTTGTCGTCCGAGCGCGCCCAACGCGCAGGCCGCAACCCGTTGCGGTCGAGCGCGCAGGCGGCGTGTTGCGCATCGCACAGCACAATGCCGGCCGGCCCGTCCCAGGGCTCGGTGTGCAGCGCGTAATACTCGTAGAACGCTTCCAGGTCCTCGTCGATATCCTGGCGTGAGGACCATGCCGGCGGTATCAGCACGCGCATCGCCACGAGCACGTCGAGTCCGCCCGCGACCAGCACTTCGAGCATGTTGTCGAGGCTTTCCGAATCCGAGCCGGTCAGGCTGACCAGCGACCCGAGATCGGACAATTCCACCAGTGGAGATTGATACTTTGCCGCACGCGCGGTCGCCCAGTTGCGGTTGCCCTTGATCGTGTTGATCTCGCCGTTGTGCGCGAGCAGGCGGAATGGCTGTGCCAGCCGCCAATGCGGCATGGTGTTGGTCGAGAAGCGCTGGTGGAACACCGCGGCGCAGGCCGCGAGATCCGGGTGCGAGAAATCCGGGAACGCCGCGCGCAACTGGCCCGGAGCTACCATCGCCTTCATCGCAAACGTCGCCGCCGACAACGTGACGACATAGAAATGCGTGTCGCCGGCGAGCGCCTTTTCGGTTAGCCGGCGCGCACGAAACAGGGCGCGATCGAACGGCGCCTCATCCATGCCGGCCGGCGCGTCGACGAAAATCTGCGCGATGCGCGGCCGATGCGCGGCGCCGATCGGCCCGCAGGCGGTCGCATCGACCGGTACCTCGCGCCAGCCGGCGACGTGCAGGCCCGCCATCTGCAATTGCTGTTCGAGCGCGGTCTTCTGCACGGCGGCGCGCGCCGCGTCGAGGGGATCGAGAAACACATGGCCGGACGCGAAACGCTCGGCGAGCACGATGCCCGCTTCACCGGCGAGCGCACGCAGCCAGACGAACGGTCGGTACAGCAGCATGCCGCAACCGTCGCCGGTGATGCCGTCGGCGCCGATGCCGCCGCGATGCGACATTTTCGCCAGCGTGGCGAAGGCCTGATCGATCAGCCACGCGCTCGCGCGACCGTCGATATTCGCGATCAGGCCGAAGCCGCAACTGTCGTGTTCATACGACGGATCGTAAAGACTGCTGGCACTGCCTTGCGGCATGGTGACTCCCGATTCATGATTCGTCGCTCGGGCCGATTTCCGGCGACGACAACGCGGACGCGTCCCTGGCGCCATATCGACTGGTGGTCATTCCTCAGCGGCGACTACAGCACAAATGCTGCGTCGCGTCAAAGCCATTGGGCGTATAGATGGCCAAACGCGCCAAACTGCCGCAGGCGCGGGGCGGCTCATTCGATCCGCGGCGGCGACGCCCGCGCGATCAGAGCGCGTCGGCGCCGGTTTCGCCGGTGCGGATGCGGATCACCTGATCCAGGTCGTAGACAAAAATCTTGCCGTCGCCGATCTTGCCGCTGTTCGCCGCGTGCAGAATCGTTTCAACGACGCGCTCGGCGATCGCCTCGGGCACGGCGATCTCGATCTTGATCTTGGGCAAGAAATCGACCACGTACTCAGCGCCGCGATACAGCTCGGTGTGACCTTTTTGCCGACCGAAGCCCTTGACCTCGGTCACGGTGATGCCCTGCACGCCGACTTCGGCCAGCGCTTCACGCACATCGTCGAGCTTGAACGGCTTGATGATCGCCATCACCAGTTTCATTGCACACCTCACCCAATCCTTGCTGTCGACTATACCGAAAACGCCACCGGGGCGTGCATTCGCCGCATTTCAGGGCGCTGCTGAGACAGCTGCGCCTGTAGGAATTCTCTTACACGAAAATCCGCCGCAGGCTGACTGCGCTCAGGTAAACGGTTCGCTAGGCTTTCAAAATCCAGTCGAGGATTCGAGTACCAAACTGGATTGCACCGGGGCCGCAAAGGATGTGCGGCTGCGGTGCAGGGCTTTCCCAATTGAGGATCGCCGAGCTCGATGGGCACGCGCGCGCCGCAGGCGCCGTCATGAATCAAGGCACCGGCGGCGAATGGGCCGGCGGTGCGATCTTTACCGCGGACGGTCGTGGACAACGTCGGCACACGCTGTGTGTCGATAGTCGAGGCGATCACGGCTCTCCTCTCGATGGCCAACCTGCGCTCGTAGCAGGCGCTCCTTTGCAAGGACGGCAAAGGTAATCGGCACCCCGTCCGCGGTTCTTCTTCAGCCCAATGCCAATCAGTCCGTGGGTGATCCACGCGTCGGCGTAGGAAAAATCCTACACAGACTTCAGCAGGCTGCCGATGACAACGCCATCGGGGCGGCACTAAGCTGTGTGCTGTGGCCGGCCCTGCCGGTGGACCCGCAAGAGGATTGAACAATGATCGGCATCTCCGCCATCGACGATGTCGCGCAGCGCCTGGCAGCACTCGTTCCGCCCGATGCCCGCGCCGCGCACGACGATCTGGTCGCCAACTTTCGCGACGTGCTGCGCAGCGGCCTGCGCCGGCTCGACCTGGTCACGCGCGAGGAGTTCGACGCGCAGCGCGGGGTGCTGTTGCGCACGCGAGAGACGGTCGAAGCGGTCGAAGCGCGCGTCGCCGAACTGGAGCAGCAGTTGGGCGGGCGCACGTAGCTTGCGCGGGTTGAAAGGCGCCGGGAGTCTTTCGGATCTTCAGCCCTCAACCCTTCCCAACCCATGAGCCTCGCCATCGTCCACAGCCGAGCCCAGGATGGCGTCGCCGCACCGGCGGTCACGGTCGAAGTGCATCTGTCCGGTGGGCTGCCTGGCACCTCAATAGTGGGGCTGCCGGAAACTGCCGTGAAGGAAGCGCGCGATCGAGTGCGCGTGGCGATCCAGAATGCACAGCTGGATTACCCGTCACGGCGGGTGACAGTCAGCCTGGCGCCGGCCGACCTGCCCAAGGACGGCGGGCGTTTCGACCTGCCGATCGCGCTTGGTATTCTTGCCGCGGCCGGGCATCTGCCCAAGGAAAGCCTGGCGCGCTATGAATTTCTCGGCGAGCTGGCCCTGTCCGGTGAACTGCGCCCGGTCACTGGCGTGCTGCCGGCCGCGCTCAAGGCGACGCTGGCCGGCCGCGCCTTGATCGTGCCGCGCGCGAACGGCGCCGAGGCAGCGCTCGTTTCCACGGCTGAAGTGCGCACCGCGAATTCGCTGCTCGATGTACTCGCTTTTCTGCGCGGCGTGGGTAGCCTGCCCGATACGCATCAGCCGCCACCGGCCGATGCAGGCATCGCGACCGACGACCGCGACTATCCGGACCTGGCCGACGTGCGCGGGCAGACGCATGCGCGCCGTGCACTCGAGATCGCCGCGGCCGGCGCGCACCATCTGCTGTTCGTCGGCCCGCCCGGCACCGGCAAGACCATGCTCGCGAGTCGCTTGCCCGGCATCCTGCCGCCGCTCGACGAAGCCGAAGCACTCGAATCCGCCGCGGTGCGTTCCGTCGCCGGTCAGAGTATAAACTTCCACAAGTGGAAAATGCGTCCGTTCCGCGCGCCGCATCACACAGCGTCCGCGGTCGCCCTGGTCGGCGGCGGCTCGATTCCGCACCCCGGCGAAATTTCGCTCGCGCATCACGGCGTCCTGTTCCTCGATGAGCTGCCGGAATTCGACCGGCATGTGCTCGAAGTGCTGCGCGAACCGCTCGAATCCGGACGCATCGCGATCTCGCGCGCCGCGCGTCAGGCCGAATTTCCCGCCGCATTCCAGCTTGTCGCGGCGATGAATCCCTGCCCCTGCGGCTACGCCGGCGACACCTCGGGCCGCTGCGCCTGCACGCCGGACGCAGTGCGCCGCTACCGTGCACGCGTTTCCGGTCCGCTGCTCGACCGCATCGATCTGCAGATCGAAGTGCCCCGCGTGCCGCTGGCGGAACTGGGCAGCGCCGGTCAGGCCGGCGAATCGAGCGCAAACGTGCGCGAGCGCGTACTCGCCGCGCGCCAGTTGCAGATGCAGCGCGCAGGCAAGGCGAATGCCGCACTCAAGCATCGCGAGGTGCAGCGCGACTGTGCGCTGTCGGCACGCGACCGCGCCCTGCTCGAACGCGCACTGGACAAGCTCGGCCTGTCCGCGCGCGCCTACCATCGCATCCTGCGGGTTGCGCGCACGATCGCCGATCTGGCCGCTTGCGCGCAGATCGAAACGCCGCATTTGAGCGAGGCGATCCAATACCGCCGGCTCTCGGCACGCAGCTGATTGACGCTTGCCAAGGGCGCAGGCGTTACCATTGCCGCTCGTGCCACCAACGATGCGAGTGCGATGGAATTGAGCGAGACCCGGCGAACCTGTGGCGGCCTGCGCGGCCTGCTCGATACGTTGTGGCGCATCCACACGCGCGACGCGCTCGCCGTGCTCGGCGTGGTCATCGCCACCGATGGCTCCACCTACCAGAAACCGGGCGCGCTCGTGCTGCTGGACGCGACCGGCTTGCGTCACGGCGTGATCAGCGGCGGCTGTCTTGAGCCCGCACTCGAACACGCCGCGCGCGAGGTCCATGCGAGCGGGCGTGCGGCAGCTGTCGATTTCGACACGCGTGGCGACGACGATCTGCTGTTCGGCACCGGCATCGGCTGTCGCGGCCGCGTGCACCTGCTGTTGCTGCCGCTGCCGCCGCAGGGACCGCTGGCGCGCGCGCTGTTCGGCGCACTCGAGCAGGGCGTCGCTGTCGATCTGGCGCTGACCACGTCCGGCGACGACACCGGTGCGGGCGTCGCCAGGCTTGCGCCGGAATCCACCGCGCCGCCGGCTGAGCTGTGCTGGGATGCAACGGGCCGCGCCAGCAATGCAGCGGTGGCACCCAACTTGACCTTGCGCATAGACCCGCCGCCGCGCCTGTTGCTGCTTGGCGCCGGGCCAGAAATGCCGCCGCTTACGGCCATCGCGCAGCGTATGGGCTGGTTCGTCAGCGCGGTCGAGCAGCGCGGCCGCTGGGCCGCGTTCGCGCAGGCGGCACGCGTCGATCGCCTGTTCGATCTGGCGCCGGAGGCCGCGGCAACGGAACTCGGCAACGAGCATGCCGACGGTATCATCGTGATGAGCCATAACTACGCGATCGATCTTGCGCATTTGCGCTTCTGCGCGGACAGCGAGGCAGGCTATATCGGCCTGCTCGGACCCGCAGCGCGACGCGACGCGCTGCTCGGCGAACTCGACGCGGCAACCGCGCAGCGCCTGCGCGCGCGACTGCACGCGCCGGTCGGCCTCGATCTGGGTGGCCACGGCGCCGAAACGATCGCGCTCGCGATTGCCGCCGAGCTGCAGCAATATTTCTCGACGCGCGGATCCTCGGCGGTCTCTGCGGCTGCTTAGCAACATGCCGACAGCAGCGAAGGATTCTCGCGCCATGCACGGCATCGTGCTGCTCGCCGCGGGCGACTCCGCACGCTTGGGCAGGGCCAAGCAATTGCTGATCTATCGCGGCGAGACGCTGGTGCGGCGTGCCGCGCGCGCCGCAATGGCTACTGCGCCGGACGATGCGGTGATCGTGCTTGGTGCACAGGCCGATTCCATTTTTACACAAGTGGAAGATTTGCCTCTGCGCCGTGTCGATTGCGCGGATTGGCCGAAGGGCATGGGCGCTTCCCTGCGCGCGGGCATTGCGGCACTGTCTGCGGCGTGCACCGGCGCGCTGATCGTGCTCTGCGACCAGCCGCATCTCGAAGCGGCGCACCTCGAGTCACTGTGTGCCGTGTGGCGATCGCAGCCGTTGCGCGCAGCGGCCTCGTTGTATGCCGGTCGCCTCGGCGTGCCGGCCCTGCTGCCGCGAGCCTGGTTCGCTGACCTGCGGACGCTGGGCAGCGATCGCGGTGCACGCGACCTACTGGCGGCGCGGGGCGATCAGGTCATTGCGATCACCAACGAGGCTCTCGCACTGGATCTCGACCGTCCTGGCGATCTCGCGCTGTTGTCCTGATGAATGGTTGTTGCTCGGTCTTGGCAATCCTTTAGCGACGGCGCGCTGGATTCGGTAATTTCCGCGGAGTAACCTCGGCGAGGTTCGCAGTCAACCTTCATCAACGAGGTGTCGCATGAAACTTTCGATCAACGGGCACGACCATGAAGTCGACGCGCCCTCCGATATGCCGCTGTTATGGGTGCTGCGCGATGTGATTGGACTGACCGGCACCAAGTTCGGTTGCGGCATGGCGCAATGCGGCGCCTGCACGGTGCATGTGGACGGCGCGGCGATCCGCTCCTGCATCACGCCAGCCAGTGCGCTGGCCGGCAAGCAGATCACCACGATCGAGGGGCTGTCGAGCGATGGCAGTCATCCGGTGCAGCGTGCATGGATCGAAGCCGACGTCGTGCAGTGCGGCTATTGCCAGTCCGGCCAGGTCATGGCCGCGGCGGCCTTGCTCAAGCAGAAGCCTGCGCCGAGCGATGCGGACATCGATGCGGCGATGAGCGGCAATATTTGCCGCTGCGGCACCTACCAGCGCATTCGCGCTGGCGTGCATCGCGCCGCCGAACTGATCAAGGTGGCGGGTTCAATCGAGGAGTCCAGCCATGTGGCGTGAAGGCATGAATTTTTCCGAGATCGGCGCGACGTCAAACGATGCGGCTACACCATCCCCACCCAACCCTCCCCTTGAAGGGGAGGGCTTAAGCGCGAAACATCGGCACGCAACGGAGGGCTTGAGCGTGAAGCGCCGCGACTTCTTGAAGACCGGCGCCACGCTGTCCGCGGGTCTGGTCATCGCCTGCTTTATGCCGCTCGGCATGCGCCGCGCGTTCGCGCAGGACGGAGCGAAGAAACCGGCCCCGATTCCGCCGAATGCGTTCGTGCGCATTGCGCCGGACGACACGGTCACGGTATTGCTCAAGCATTCGGAAATGGGCCAGGGCGTGTGGACGTCGATTCCGATGGTCATCGCCGACGAGCTCGACTGCGATTGGTCGAAGGTGCGCGTCGAACACGCACCGGCCGCGCCCGAGTACGCACACACCGCGTTCGGCATCCAGATGACCGGTGGCTCGACCAGCACCTGGGAGTCGTTCGACCAGCTGCGTCACGCCGGCGCGGCCGCGCGCGCGCTGCTGATCGCCGCGGCGGCGCAAAAGTGGAAGACGCAGGCAGCGGACTGCCGCACCGAAAAAGGTTTCGTGCTGTGCGGCGCGAACAAGGCGAGCTACGGCGAGTTGGCCGAGGCGGCGGCGAAGTTGCCGATGCCCGATGCGGTCAAGCTCAAGGGACCCGAAGAATTCACGCTGATCGGCAAACCGACGCCGCGTCTGGACAGCAAGGCCAAGGTCACCGGCACGGCCGAATTCGGCATCGATGTAAAGCGGCCGAACATGTTGATCGCCGTGGTCGCGCGCGCGCCGGTGTTCGGCGCCAAGGTCAAATCCTTCGATGCCGCGAAAGCGAAA
>JAYTQX010000128.1:0-16225 GCA_043746455.1 Pseudomonadota bacterium | reverse complement strand
CGGCTATGTGGCGGAGAATTTCGGCGCGATGCTGCGCCTGCCGGAACTGGGCCCGATCGGCTCGAACGGTCTGGCCAATGCGCGCGATTTCCTGACTCCGGTTGCAGAGTTCGAAGATGTCGAAGGCGACTTCGAATTGATCGCGAAATTCCAGGGCCGGCTGTGGGCGGCGGCGATCGATCATTCGCCGCTCGACGTGGTCGCCTGGCACGGCAACTACGCGCCGTACAAATACGATCTTCGCCGTTTCAACACGATCGGCACGATTTCCTACGACCATCCAGATCCTTCGATCTTCACCGTGTTGACCTCGCCGTCGGATACGCCCGGCGTCGCCAATCTGGACTTCGCGATTTTCCCGCCGCGCTGGCTGGTCGCCGAAAACACCTTCCGCCCGCCCTGGTTCCACCGCAATGTCGCGAGCGAGTTCATGGGTCTGATCCATGGCGCGTACGATGCCAAGGCCGGCGGGTTCGTGCCCGGCGGCGCGAGCCTGCACAACTGCATGAGCGGGCACGGCCCCGATGCTGCAAGTTTCGCCAAGGCCAGCGCCGCCGACACATCCAGGCCCGACCATATCGTGGACACGATGGCGTTCATGTTCGAAACGCGCTACGTGATCAATCCGACGCGGCTCGCGCTGGAATCGCCGACCTTGCAGCACGAATATCTTGAGTGCTGGCAGGGTCTCACCAAAAATTTCGACCCAGGTCGCGCATGACGCACAAGGACTACGCATGAAGCTGGCAAGTTTGAAGCAGGGCGGACGCGACGGCACGCTGATCGTGGCGAGCCGCGACTTGAGCAAGGCCGTCCGCGTCAGCGCAATCGCGACGACGTTGCAATCCGCACTGGAGGACTGGGGCAGCACCGCGCAACGGCTCAATCGCATCTACGAACTGCTCAACGACAGCCACGCCGAAACGATCAATGGCGAAGCGGTGTTTGCGTTCGATCCGGCCGCGCTTGCCGCGCCGCTGCCGCGTGCCTACGAATTCGTCGATGGTAGCGCGTATCTGCCGCATGTCGAACGCGTGCGACGTGCGCGTGGCGCCGAAGTACCCGAGAGTTTCTACACCGATCCGCTGATGTATCAGGCTGTGAGCGCCGGGTTCTATGGGCCACGCGACCCGGTGCTGGTGGCGAGTGAGGACTACGGTATCGACCTTGAAGCCGAAATCGTCGTCGTCACCGACGATGTGCCGATGGCGGTGACGTCGGCGCAAGCGGCCGAACATATCCAGCTGATCGGACTGGTCAACGATGTGTCCCTGCGCAATCTGATTCCGCTGGAGTTGGCCAAAGGCTTCGGTTTTCTGCAATCCAAGCCGCGCTCGGCCCTGTCGCCGGTGTTCGTCACGCCCGACGAATTGGGCGCAGCGTGGAAAAATGCAAAAGTACACTTGCCGCTGGTCACCCGGATCAATGACGTCGCGTTCGGCGCGCCGGAGGCGGGCGACGATATGCAATTCAGTTTCGCCGATCTGGTCGCGCATGCGGCGAAAACGCGGCCGTTGTCGGCCGGCACGATCGTCGGCTCGGGTACGATCGCCAATCAGGACGAAAGCCGCGGCGCCTCCTGCCTCGCCGAACGGCGCACGCTGGAAACGCTGGCGAACGGCAAACCCTCGACGCCGTTTCTGAAATTCGGCGACACTGTGCGCATTGAAATGTTCGATCGTGCCGGTGCGAGCGTCTTCGGCGCGATCCAGCAAACCATGCAGCGCGTGTGAGCGTCGTGCCCGAGACGACCCGCAAGCTTTACAGTTACTGGCGTTCGAGCGCGGCTTACCGCGTGCGTATCGCGTTGAATCTAAAGGGCCTGCCCTACGTCGTGCTGCCCGTGCATCTGGTCAACAACGGCGGCGAACAGCATCGGTCGGAGTTCCACGCGGTCAATCCGCAGGAATTGGTCCCGGTGCTGGTCGATGGCGCGCATGCGCTGCGCCAGTCAATCGCGATCATCGAGTATCTGGACGAAGCCTATCCGGGCAGCGCGCGCCTGCTACCGTCCGAGCCGCTCGCGCGTGCGCGCGTGCGGGGCCTTGCGCTGGCGATCGCCTGCGATGTGCACCCCATGAACAATACGCGCGCGCTGCAATATCTCGAGCGCGAGCTGCATGTCCCTGAGGTCGAACGCGCGCGCTGGACACGGCACTGGATCGCATTGGGCTTTGCCGCGCTCGAAGAACTGCTCGCACCGGATCCCGCGACCGGCCGCTTCTGCCACGGCGATGCGCCGGGCATGGCCGACGCGCTGCTTGTTCCACAATTATACAATGCGCGGCGCTGGTCCCTGGATCTGGCGCCGTATCCGACCTTGTGCCGGATCGAAACCGAGTGCGCCGCGCTGGATGCGTTCGAACGCGCGCGGCCGGAGAATCAGGTAGACGCGCCCAAAAGCGAGAGCTGATGGCTGCTACAAACTCGGCACATTGAACGTGTCCAGCACCGGCATTTCCTCAGTGCCTTCGCCGAGGCGGATCTTCAGCGCCAGACCGTCGCGCGAATCGGCCTTGGACAGAGCTTCCTCGAGATCGATGCGGCCTGAGCGGTACAGCTTCATCAGCGATTGATCGAAGGTATGCATGCCTTCGGACAGGCTGCGATCCATCGCTTCCTTGATTTCATGGACGCGACCGCGGCGGATCAGGTCGCGGATGAACGGCGTGTTGAGCATCACTTCCGTTGCCGGCAGGCGCCGGCCGTCCTTGCCGATGACCAGGCGCTGGCTGATCACCGCACGCAGATTCAGGGCCAGATTCATCAACACATTGCGGTGCGCGACTTCCGGGAAGAAGTTGAGCACGCGTTCCATGGTCTGGTCGGCATTGTTGGAATGCAGGGTGGCGAGGCACAAGTGTCCGGTTTCGGAAAACGCGACCGCCGCTTCCATGGTTTCCACATCGCGAATTTCGCCGATCATGATTACGTCGGGCGCCTCACGCATCGCATTCCTCAACGCGGAATGAAAGTCGTGCGTGTCCAATCCGACTTCGCGCTGGTTGACGACGGATTTCTTGTGCCGGTGCAGGTATTCGATCGGATCTTCGACCGTAAGGATGTGACCGGGCAGGGTGATGTTGCGATAGTCGATCATCGACGCCAGCGTGGTGGATTTCCCCGATCCGCTCGCGCCGACCACGAGGATCAGGCCGCGCGGCTCCATGATCAGGTCCTTGAACAGATCCGGCAGCTGCAGCTCCTCGATGGTCGGGATCACGCTCTTGATCGCGCGGATGACCATGCCGATTTCGCCGCGCTGCTTGAAGATGTTGACGCGGAAGCGGCCGGCGTCCTTCACCGCGGTGGCCAGATTCATTTCCAGATCGCGTTCGAACTGCGGCACCTGGCCTTCGTCCATCATCGAATAGGCGATGCGCTTGACCATGCCATGCGGCAAGCCGGTGCTGCCGAGGGGATAAAGCTTGCCCTCGACCTTGATGTTGACCGGGGCGCCGGTGGACAAGAACATGTCCGACGCGCCTTTCTCGGTCATAAGTTTGAGAAAATAGCCGATATCCATCGCTTATATTCTGCGCCCTGAGAAAGTGTAGCGGAATATGTCGCCTGCCCGTTGCCTAAAGTGGTCCGGGTTATCGACAATGGTAGCGTATGCCCCCATCCCCATCATGTTCGGAATAGTATGACATTGTCGTCGCGAAAAACCCTGATCGTGCTTGCCTTTTGTGTGAGCCAGCTCACAGGCTGCGCGCAAACCAAACCGCCACTCGCCCAACTCGACGATGCCGGACGCCGCGTCGAGGCAGCGCGGGCCGATGGCGCCGCGACCTACGCACCGATGGAACTGCGCATGGCAGCCGAGCGGCTGAGCCAGGCGCGCGCGGCGATGAAGGATGAGGACTACGACCAGGCCGCACAGCTGGCCGATGAGGCGCAGGTCGCCGGCGAACTGGCCCTGGCCAAGACCCGATTGGGCAAGGCGCGCGAACGAGTCGATGTGCGAACGCAGGAAAATGCGCAGTTGCGCAGCGATTTGTCGAACGGCTCCGACGCCGATCAGGGTGGATCACAATGATGAAGCCCGCCGCATCGACGAGCGCGTTCATGCGCGGTTTGCCGACCCACGCAACACATTGGGCGTTTGCCGCGCTGTGGCTCACGCTGGCGCTGGTCGGCGCGGCTCATGCAGCCAAGCCGGATCTCGATTACGAGCGCTTGCGCGGCAGTCTGAACGAGCTGCGCAACGACCCTGCGCTCGGAGCGCTGGCCCCGGCCGAGATCGCCTTGGCCGACCAGGCGCTGGCAACGCTGGCCGAGCAGGGCGGCGAGAGCAAGCTGCACGACCATCTGGCTTTCATCGCCGAGCGCCGCATCGATATCGCCTATGCCGCGGCGCGGACGGCGGAACAGGAGCGCAAGCTGCAGCAGCTCGATCGCGAGCACGATCAGATCCTGCTCGCGGCCAGCCGCCGCGATGTCGAGCAGGCGCGACGGGATCTTGAAAAGCAGCGGATCCAGAGCCTGGCCGACGCGGAGGAGGCTCAACGTCTGCGCGCCGACGCGGATGCGGCGCGCGCGCGAAGCGAGCAGACCTCGCAGGAGGCCGAAACCGCGCGCGCGCAGGCCGCGCAGGCGCGCAAACTCGCCGATGCGCAGGCGAAAGAGGCCGAACTCGCGCGCAAGGAAACACAGCTGCTTGAGGCGAGCCGCGCCAACCCGCCTGCCAAAGGCAAAACCGCAGGCGCGCCGATCACGCTCGGCGCGCCTGCGTTCGCGCCCGGTCAGGCGGTGTTGCGCCCGGGTGCGCAGGCGCAGATCGCCAAAATCGCCGCCGCCGCCGGCAGCAGACAATCGATCCGCATCGAAGCGCATGCCGACGACGGCGGCGGTGCAAAAGGCAATCTGGCCCTATCGCAGCAGCGCGCCCGCGCGGTGCGCGACGCGCTGATCGCCGCCGGCATCGATGGCGGACGGATTTCTGCGCATGGGGTAGGTGCCAAAGGCGGGAACTCACGCCAGGTCGTGGTCAGTTTCTCCCAGCGCTGAGGCGGAAGCGGGCTCCTGCTGGCCGCCAATGGGATTTTAACGTTTGACTTGCGGAAAGCCGGTTGCACCCGGCGCGGCAAAGGAGTAGGTTCAAGTCACCGCGATTTTCCGTCTCTGGACATCGCGGAACTTGAGCCCATGAGTGCAGCCTTTGCGACCATCAGCATCTGCACTTCACCCGCGCCGGTGAAGCGGACTGGCGATTGCCCGCTCACGGCTCAACCCCCTGGTTTGCACCCGTCTCCCCACGTGCGTTCGCGCGGGGCGGATTTGTGCCTGTTTTTCTTGTGAGAGAGGAGGTCGACTGATGTTCGAGAATCAGCAAAATGACGTCGAAGTGTTGATCAAGAGCGATGCGGAATTCCGCAGCCTGTATCAGCGCCATCAGGAACTCGATGGCAAGGTGCGCGATGCCGAGCTTGGCGTGCTGCCGATGGACGACACCACGCTGCACAATATGAAGAAAGAGAAACTCCGCGCCAAAGACAAACTTACCGTCCTCTGGGAACGATACCAGGCGGTACACTGAATTCTCAGGGCGTAAATCCTTGCGCCACAAAGACACCGGGCCGCTTCGCCCGCGCTGAATCGGCCCGGCGCTCTGCTGTATTATTGACAACTCCCGATCCACGCATATGCCAAGCGCATGCGTGACAATCCGTTCGGAGTTTCAATGACGTCTCACGCGAGCGTACTCGAGCTCATCGGCAATACGCCGATCGTCAAAGCGCAGCGCCTCGATGCAGGCGTCTGCGAACTCTATTTCAAGCTCGAAAGCGCAAATCCGGGCGGATCGATCAAGGATCGCATCGGCCTGTCGATGATCGAGGCGGCCGAGCGCGCCGGGAAGATCAAACCCGGCGACACCTTGGTCGAAGGCACCGCCGGCAATACCGGCATTGGTCTGGCCCTCGTCGCCCAGCAGAAGGGCTACCGGCTGATTCTGGTCGTGCCCGACAAGATGAGCCGCGAGAAGATTTTCAACCTGAAGGCGATGGGCGCGGAGGTCGTGCTCACGCGCTCGGACGTGGCCAAGGGCCATCCGCAGTACTACCAGGATCTCGCCGCGGAGATCGCACGCACGACGCTCGGTGCGTATTTCATCAACCAGTTCGGCAACCCCGATAATCCGCGTGCGCATGAGGATGGCACGGGACCGGAAATCCTCGCGCAGATGGACGGCAAGCTCGATGCGATCGTGTTCGGTTGCGGATCGTCGGGCACGATGACCGGACTGTCGCGCCATTTCGCCAGGGCCGCGCCGCAGGTCGAACTGATCCTCGCCGATCCGGTCGGCTCGATTCTCGCCCAGTACATCAACGAGGGCACGCTATCGACCAAGTCGGCCAGCTGGATGGTCGAAGGCATCGGCGAGGATTTCCTGCCGGACATCTCCGATTTTTCGCGCGTGAAAAAAGCCTACGCGATTTCCGACAAGGAAAGTTTTCTCGCCGCGCGCGAACTGCTGGCGAAGGAAGGCATTTTCGGCGGTTCCTCGACCGGCACCTTGCTTGCCGCAGCGCTCAAGTATTGCCGCGAACAAACGACACCCAAACGCGTGCTGGTTTTCGTCTGCGATACCGGCAACAAGTATCTGTCGAAGATGTACAACGACTACTGGATGCTCGACAACGGGTTCCTTGAACGCGAGCGCTACGGCGATCTGCGCGACCTGATCCTGCGCCCGTACTCGCAGCGCGACACCGTCGTCGTCGGTCCTGCCGAGCCGCTGACCACGGCATATCAGCGCATGAAGCTCTACGACGTGTCGCAATTACCGGTAATGGACGGCGACAAGATCGTTGGCATCGTCGACGAGTCCGATGTGCTGCTGCACGTCTACGGCGATGAAACACGGTTCCGCGATCCCGTTTCCACGGCGATGGTCGGCAAGCTGCGCATGCTTGAGGTAAAATCGCCAATCGAATCCCTGCTGCCGGTGTTCGACGCCGGCCATGTCGCCATCGTCGTCGACAACGACAAATTCATCGGCCTCATCACGCGCATCGATCTGTTGAACTACCTGCGTCGGCGCGTGCAGTAAATAATTCCACAAGTATAAAATCGACCATGGCAAAAACGAGCAAGACTCTCGGCCTCGGCACGCGCGCGATTCACGCGGGCCAGACACCCGATCCTTCGACCGGCGCGATCATGACGCCGATCTACGCGACTTCGACCTACGTACAGTCGAGCCCGGGCGTGCACAAGGGCTACGAATACAGCCGCACGCAGAACCCGACGCGCATGGCCTACGAGCGCTGCATCGCCGATCTCGAAGGCGGTACGCAAGGCTACGCGTTTGCTTCGGGTCTGGGCGGCGCGAGCACGGTGCTCGATCTGCTCGATTCGGGCAGCCATGTGATCGCGATGAACGATCTTTACGGCGGCAGTTATCGCCTGTTCGAACGCGTGCGCCGGCGCAGCGCGGGACTGGATTTCACCTTCCTCGATTTGAACGACACGGCGGCACTCAGGGCCGCGCTGAAACCGAACACGCGCATGATCTGGGCGGAAACTCCGACCAATCCGATGTTGACCATCGTCGACCTCGCCAGGATCGGCGCATTTGCGCGCAAGCACGGCCTGATCCTGGTGGTCGACAACACATTCTGTTCGCCGATGCTGCAGCGCCCGCTCGAATTCGGCGCGCACATGGTGCTGCATTCGGCGACCAAGTATCTCAACGGCCACTCGGACATGGTCGGTGGCGTCGTTGTGGTCGGCGACGACAAGGAACTTGCCGAGCAAATGGCGTTTCTGCACAACTCGGTCGGCGCGGTCGCCGGCCCGTTCGATTCGTTTCTCGCGATGCGCGGTCTGAAAACCCTGCACCTGCGCATGCGTGCGCATTGCGACAGCGCGCAGGAACTGACGCCGTGGCTGGAGAAACATCCTGCTATTCGACGCGTGATCTATCCGGGCCTGAAATCGCATCCGCAATATGCGTTGGCGAAACGCCAGATGGACGGCCCGGGCGGCATCATCTCGATCGAAGTGAAAGGCGGTCTGCGCAGGGCGCGCCGCGTGCTCGAGCGCTGCGAGCTATTTGCGCTGGCCGAATCGCTGGGCGGCGTGGAAAGCCTGATCGAGCATCCGGCGATCATGACCCATGCCTCGATCCCCGCCACGAACCGCAAGCGGCTCGGTATCAGCGATGGCTTGATTCGTCTGTCGGTGGGTGTGGAAGACGTGCGCGATCTGCGCGACGAGCTGGAAGCAGCTCTGGCCTGACACGGCTACGCCTCCTCGAACTGCAATTCGCGGCTTGCTTAACTGGCCAGTTGCGGGCGCAGCGCCTCGAACAACTGCAGGGCCTGCGGATTGGCCAGGGCGTCGGTGTTTTTCACCGGGCGCCCGTGGATCGCTTCGCGCACCGCAAGTTCGGTGATCTTGCCCGAGATCGTGCGGGGAATATCGGCGACCTGCAGGATCTTCGCCGGCACGTGCCGCGGCGTCGTGTTGTCGCGTATCTGCTTGCGGATGCGACTGCTCAGCGCGTCGTCGAGCGTCTGACCCTCGCGCAGACGCACGAACAGGATCACGCGCACGTCGTTGTCCCATTCCTGGCCGACCGCGATCGATTCGAGCACTTCGGGCAGTTGTTCGACCTGGCGATAGATCTCCGCGGTACCGATGCGCACGCCACCGGGATTGAGCACCGCGTCGGAACGACCGTAGATCACGATGCCGTCGTGCTCGGTCAGCAGCGCGTGATCGCCATGGCACCAGACATTTTCTACTTTGTTGAAATAGGCATTTTTATACTTCGTGCCGTCCGCATCGTTCCAGAAACCGATCGGCATGCACGGAAATGGCGCGGTGCAGGCGAGTTCGCCTTTTTCTTCGCGCACCGGTTTGCCGTCGTCGTCGAGGATCTCCACCTTGAGACCGAGTCCGCGGCATTGCAGTTCGCCGCGATACACGGGCAGCAACGGATTGCCCAGCGCGAAGCAGGACACGATATCGGTGCCACCGGAAATCGAGGACAGCAGCACACGCTCTTTCACGTCGCGATAGACATAGTCGAAGCTCTCGTCGGCCAGCGGCGAGCCGGTCGAGAGTATGGTTTTCAGGCTCAGCAGCTTGTGCGACTCGCGCGGCTTGATGCCGGCCTTCTCGACCGCCGCAATCCACTTCGCACTGGTGCCGAACACGCTGATGTCGACCTCGTCGACCAGATCCCACAGCACCTTGCCGTCGGGATGGAACGGCGAGCCGTCGTAAAGCACCACGCTCGCGCCGACCGCGAGGCTCGACACCAGCCAGTTCCACATCATCCAACCGCACGTGGTGTAGTAGAAAATCCGGTCCTCACGCTTGAGGTCGGTGTGCAGCACCAGTTCCTTCAGGTGCTGGATCAGCGTGCCGCCGGCGCCGTGGACGATGCATTTGGGCACGCCGGTCGTGCCGGAGGAATACATCACATAAAGCGGATGATCGAACGCCGTGGGCGTGAATTCGAGTTCACGCGCTTCGCTGCCGAGAAAATCCGGCCACGCGACCGCATGAGCCAGACCGTCGAGCTTGACCGCGCTGCCGCTGTACGGAATCACCACGAGCGTTTCCACGCCCGGAATTTTCTCGAGTACCTCGCGGATCTTGCTCAGGCAATCGAAACGCTTGCCGCCGTAGGCGTAGGCGTCGGCGGTGAACAGCACCTTCGGCACGATCTGACCGAAGCGGTCGACCACGCCGTTGATGCCGAAATCCGGCGAACACGACGACCACACCGCGCCGAGCGACGCGGTCGCCAGCATCGCAATCACGGCCTCGGGAATATTGGGCAGGAAGCCGGCGACGCGGTCGCCGGATTTCACGCCCGCCGCGCGCAGTGCGTGCGCGAGCCTGGCGACGGCATCGTGCAATTGCGCATACGACAGTTCGCGCTTGTGACCCCACTCGTTGCGCGCGATCAGCGCGATGCGCTCGTCCTTGTAGCGCAACAGGTTCTGCGCGAAATTCAGGCGCACACCCGGAAACCAGCGCGCACCCGGCATCTTGTCGCCGTCGACGAGCACCTCGTCGAAATCGCCCGACGCGCGGATGCCGCAGAATTCCCAGACGGCGCGCCAGAACTCTTCGGGGTGGTGGATCGAAAAATCGAACAGGCTGTGATAATCGGTGACGAGCGCCTTGTGCTCGGTCTGCGCGAAGCGGATAAAGCGCGAAAGATTCGCGCGCTCGATGCGTTCCTTGCTCGGTTCCCAGATCGGTCGTAGGCTGCTCAAGCGGGCATTTCCTTCTGTCTTGCGCTTGTCGACGGCACGATTATAAAGCACGCCCGCACGCAACGGGCGTTACCGCGACGGCGCAGGCCTGTGTCTGCGCATTGGCATCGATCTGCGGCCGCGGAGCGATAGCTGCGCGTCAGCGCGAACTTTGGCGTCGCGAAGATCAGCCGAGTGCTTGTTCGAGTTCCGGAATGATCTTGAACAGATCGCCGACGAGGCCGATGTCCGCGACCTCGAAGATCGGTGCTTCGCCGTCCTTGTTGATCGCGACGATGGTGCCCGCGTCCTTGATTCCGGTCAGATGCTGGATCGCGCCGGAGATGCCGATCGCCATGTAGAGTTCGGGCGCGATGATCTTGCCGGTCTGGCCGACCTGCAGATCGCTGGGCACGTACCCGGCGTCGACGGCCGCGCGCGAGGCGCCGACCGCGGCACCGAGCTTGTCGGCGAGCTTGAAAATGACCGCGAAATTTTCCGCCGAGCCAACCCCGCGTCCGCCGGAAACCACGCGCGCGGCGCTCTGCAGATCGGGACGTTCGCTCGATCCCTGGGCGAGCGCGACGAAACGCGTATGCGTCGGCAGGTCGACAGTGAGACTCAACGCCTCAACCGGCGCCGCATTCGCGCCATTCGCCGCAGCGGCGTAAGAAGCGGTGCGCACCGTGGCAACCAGAATCTGATCGCTGGGCGCGCTCACGCTGATGATAGCGTTGCCGGCATAGATCGGGCGCTGAAAAGTATACGCATCGTCCACATGCATGATGTCGCTGACCTGAGCGACACCGAGCAAGGCGGCGACGCGCGGCGCGACATCCTTGCCGAAAGTCGTCGATGGCGCGAGCACGTGGGTATAGCCGTTCTTCGCAGCAGCCACGACTTGTGGTGCGTAGACCGCAGCAAGCGCATGCGCATTGGCTACGTTCGCGACGGCGAGGACTTTGCCGACACCATCGATTATCGCCGCCTCGGCGGCGATATCCGCTGGCGCATCGGCGAGCACCAGCACATCGATGCTTTCCGCCTGCAGGTCGCGCGCGCAAGTCACGCAACGCGCCGTGCTGGAATTGAGTTTGCCGTTCAGATGTTCGGCGATGATCAGAACCTTTGCCATCACAGCAGCCCCTTGGTCTTCAACGCCGCGACCAGCTCGGCCGCGTCCTTCACCATCACGCCCTTGCTGCGCTTGGGCGGCGGCGCGTAGCTGGTGGTCTTGAGATGATCGCCGGATTCGACGCCAAGATCGGCGAGCTGCAAGGTTTCCAGCGGCTTGGACTTGGCTTTCATGATGTCCGGCAACTTGATGAAGCGCGGTTCATTCAAACGCAGGTCGGTGGTGATAACGGCAGGCAGATCGACCTCGATCGTCTCCAGTCCCGCATCGACTTCGCGCGTGACGCGCGCGACGTAGGCCGCTCCTGCGCTTCCGGCAACTGCTTCCTGCGTTGCTCTACCTCCGGCATCCATGCCGTCGCCTGCGCCCGCGGCACTGGCACTTCCCTGTGCGGCGCCGTTCACCTCGACTTTGGATGCAAATGTTGCCTGCGGCCGATTCCACAGCGCGGCGAGCATCTGCCCGGTCTGATTGCAGTCGTCGTCGATTGCCTGTTTGCCGAGGATCACGATCTGCGGTTGTTCCTTTTCGATCAGCTTGAGCAGGGCGCGCGCGGCGGTCAGCGGTTGAATCGCGTCAGCGGTGACAACATGGATTGCCCGATTGGCGCCCATTGCCAAGGCATTGCGTAGGTGCGCCTGCGCATCGGCCGGCGCGATCGTGGCGACGATGACTTCGGTCGCGATGCCTTTCTCGCGCAGGCGCAGCGCTTCTTCGAGTGCGATGTCGTCGAACGGATTGGCCGACAGTTTCACGCCCTCGGTGACGACCCCGGAGCCGTCCGGTTTGACCTGGATGCGCACGTTGTAATCGACGACGCGCTTGTAGCCGACAAGGATTTTCATCGATCGCGATTCCCGTGTGGAGGTCCGTACGCTCGCGTAGCGGAGGGGAACGCGATTCTACCTGAAGCGGTGGGCGGACAAGAAACCGCCGGCCGGGGCAGCAAAAAAAGAGGGCCGCTTGCGCGGCCCTTGGAGAGTGGGCGCTTGCTACGGATCAACCGGCGGGCGTTGCCGACTTGTTGTGCGCCCAGTGACGCGCGGTGATTTCGTCGGCGTCGAGATAGCCATCGCCGTTCTTGTCGAGCTTGCTGAAGCGCGCTTTCGCCGCAGCCAGATACTCGTCCAGCGACACCGTGCCATCGCCATTGGTATCGAGTTTCTTGACGATGTGCTGTGCAACATGATCGTCTCGGCTCAGCGCCTTCGGCGACGAGGCGATTTCCGCCGCGGTCACCTGGCCATTGCCCGCGGTGTCGAGCGCCTCGAATTGCGCGCTGGCGGCGGCGAGGTATTCGTCCTGAGTCACCGCGCCGTCGTGATTGGTGTCGAGTTTGGCGAAAATCGCCTGAGCGCGTTTGCGGCCATGGCCGGTGTTGGCATTTTCGGCGACCTGTGCGCCGACTCGCGGAAAATGCACGGGGGTGAATTCGTCCACGGTCAGCTTGCCGTCGCCCTTCTTGTCGAGTTTGGCGAAGCGTGCCTTGGCCTGCGCGAGGTATTCGTCCTGGGTGATGTAGCCATTGCCGGCGCTATCCATGCGTTTGACCAGGAAATTGGCGACCATCTGATTGCGCTTGACTGCCTGTGGCGACGCGGCGATCTGCGCGGCGGTGACGCTGCCGCTGCCCTGCGTATCCATCGCTTTGAAACGCGCGGTCGCGCCGGCCAGATATTCGTTGAGCGAAATCCTGCCGTCGCCGTTGGTGTCCAGTTTCTGCAGCATATGCTGGAAAAACGTGGGATGGCTGCCGGTAGCTGTGCTGGCCGACTGCGCCAGGGCCGCGATGGAAAGCAGCGCGGCAGGCCCCGCGGCTGCGATCGCGAGCTTGGTGATGCGAAACATACATTTCTCCGTTTGAGTGATGGCGTTTGCCATGACCACTACAACGGCGCCGGTGGCGTGCGGTTTACGCCTTGCGTGTAAAGGAATGTAAGAAAGCAGCGCATTTATTGCGCAGGATGCCCGGCATCGCCCATTATCCGCGCCGATTCGTCAGGAATTACGCAGCGTTTCCAGCAGCGCCTGGGCGAAGCATTGCGCGGCGCCGTCGCCATGCGCGAAGAACAGCGACGGCTCGGTCAATTCAAGCTCGAGCACGCAGGGTTTGTCTGCGCCGTCGCGAATCAGATCGACGCGCGCATACAGCAACGGCTGTTCGAACGGCATTGCCGCGAGTGCGGATTCGGCAACGCGCAGTTCGTCCGCGTGCGGCACGCGCGGGGTGATGTGCTCGGGCGCGAACAGCGCACGCGTCGGCTCGCCGCCGCGGTGCAGGAGTGGACCCTTGCGGATCGCATGACTGAATGCGCCGGCAAAGTAGACCAGCGCGGTTTCGCCGTGCACATCGACGCGATCCAGATATGGCTGTAGCAGCACGCTGCGCCCCGCGTCGAGCAGGCGGCTGGCGTGGGCGAGCGCAAGCTCGCGTTCCTCGTGCCCGTAACGCTGCGCGTCGCGAGAGCCGGCGCCGACCGTGGGCTTGACCACGAATTCCTGCGATGCATGCACATTGAGAAAGCGTTCGAGCAGAACGCCCGCGTCCTCGCCCGGTTCGATGAAATGGCTGGACACCGTGGGCACGCCGGCGCGCGCGAGATCGCCCAGATAATGCTTGTCGGTGTTCCAGCGCACCACGTCGAGCGGATTGACCAGCCACGTCGTGGCGGACACATGCTCGGCCCAGACGAGAAATTCCGGCAGGCGGATCGTGTAGTCCCAGGTCGAGCGCAGCACGGCGAGTCCGAACTGCGCCCAGTCGACCGCCCCATCGTCCCAATCCACAATGTGGAAATCGATATCGGCGTCGTGCAATGCGGTGGCGAGCGGCGGCAGATCTTCATCGAGATCGCGCGCGGCAGCGGCGGTGACGAGAGCAATGCTTGTTGCGGGCATGCGGACTCCTGGCGGCACCCAAGCATAGCGAAACGCGGCGAGCGAAAGGAGTCGGCGCGTGTTGCGAATATCAATCGGCGCTGAACGGATTCGCGCGCATTTGCGTTTGGTTCACGTACGGCCGCCTAAGGTCGTAATGCGTCTGCGAGGCGCATGTCCAGCGATGTGCGCCATCTATCCAAGCAAACGTTTTGCAATCGCCAAAGAGGAGAAAATCATGTCTATTCGAGGTGCATTGTTGTGTATCGCACTGGGCACTAGCGCCATGGCGTTGCCAGGCCCGAGTCACGCGGGCGTCAACGTGGATATCGATATCGCGCCGCCTGCGCTGCGCGAGGAAGTACTTCTGGCACCACGTCCAGGCTACATCTGGGCGCCCGGATACTAATCATGGTCCGGCCACAAGCACGTCTGGGTGGCCGGGCGCTGGAATCGCGAGCAACACGGCGAGCATTGGGTACCCGAGCGCTGGGAGCAGCACGGCGCGAAGTGGCATTTCGACGCGGGGCATTGGGATCACGACTGATCCGCTGACCCGTACCGAGTAAACCAGGGAAGGATTCGCCGGGTGCGTATGCGCCCGGCTTTTCGCTGAGCGGCGCCCGTTGCGCGAGCTGCCGCTGAAAGCATTAGTCGCCGAACTCGTTCTTCATGTCATCGAACATGGGAGTGGTACACGGTGCGCAAAGAACATACGCTGGCGATTTTGTTGATTGCGCTGAGCCCGTTCGCGCGCGCGCAATGCGTCGCCGAGTCTGCGCCGACGCGGCCACATCTGGTCGAGCTCTATTCGAGCGAAGGCTGCAGTTCGTGCCCGCCGGCCGAGCAGTGGCTGCGCACCTTGCATGACGGGGCCGATGTCGTGGCGCTAGAATTCCATGTCGACTATTGGGACAGTCTGGGCTGGCGCGACCGCTTCGCCAGCGAGCACTACACGGCGCGCCAGCGATCGATCGCGGCGCGCGATGGCGGCACCACGGTGTACACGCCGCAAGTCGTGCTCGACGGCCGCAGCTGGGCCGGTTGGTATCGCGGCGGCCGGTTGACGCCGCCGGTAAACGGCGCGCTGTCGATGAAACTGGCGGCGCAGACCGGCAAGACGTTGCACGTGCGCATCGACACGCAGGCAATTGGCGGCAGGGACGCGACGGCGTATCGAAACTACGTCGCGCTGGTCGAGGACGGTCTCGCCAGCCAGGTACGCGCGGGCGAGAACCGTGGGGTCACACTGCGCCACGATCACGTCGTGCGCGCATTTGCCGGGCCGCTGCCGCTGGCGCAGGCACAAACCGATTTGCAGGTTCCAGCCGATGTCGATCCCACGCACGCGAGCCTGATCGCGTTCGCGCAGAATCCGCAAGATGGCACGATCGCGCAGGTGGCGACTCTGCCCTTGGCTCAATGCCGCTAGCGGACCAATTCAGCGGAAGACGAGATTCACCGAAATCAGCATCACGACCAGCAGCAGCAGCGTCAGCGGTAGTCCGACGCGCAGAAAATCGCGCGCACGATAACCACCGGGACCGGCGATCAGTGTCAGCACGGGGTTCGCGCTCACGATAATGAAGCTGTTCGAGGTCGAGATCGCGACGACCAACGCGTACACCGCCGGATTGCCGTTTGAGGCAAGCGCGATATTGATCGCCATCGGCACCATCATCACCGTGGCGCCAACGTTGGACACGATCTGCGAAAAAAACAAGGCGAGCAGGGCGATCACGCCTTGCAGCGCCCACTGCGGCCAAGCGCCGAGATAGCGCAGGACTTCCTGCGCTATCCAGGCGGCGGCGCCGGTGGTGTCCATTGCCCAGCCGAGCGGGATCAGGCAGGCGAGGGTGAAGATCGTCTTCCAGTTGATGGCGCCGTAGGCTTCGTCCATCTTCAGCACGCCGGCGAGCAGCATGCCGACCGCGCCGGTCAGCATCGCGATCGACAGCTTGATATCGGTGAACAGACCCAGGCCCATGGCGAG
>JAYTQX010000127.1:0-4445 GCA_043746455.1 Pseudomonadota bacterium | reverse complement strand
CCTGCGCCGGGCGGCGCTTCGAGTATTAGGCGCGGGCGTGCGGCGAGTCGCGCGCGGATATCCGGTAGCACCTCGGCGATGGGGAAACTTATACTTTTCATGTTCTCATCTGGAGGTCATGCCCCTTTCCGCCCTTCGGGCACCTTCCCCCGCTTACGCAGGGGAAGGAGAGCTGAGCAAATCCGCTATCGCCGCGGCCACCGTCTTGGTTGCGCGACGCAGATCTTCCAGGCGCAGGTTTTCGTCTGCGCCGTGACCGTTCGCTTCGGCCAGTGTGCGGGGACCGGCGCCATAGAGCACGGTCGGGATGCCCGCCGCGGTGTAGTGACGCGCATCGGTATACAAAGGCACGCCATGCTCGATGATGTCGACGCCGAAGAACTCCCTGCCGCGCTTCTGCAGCGCCTGGGTCAGGCGCTCGGCGCCCGGCAGTTTCACCAGCGGTAGCGACAACATGATGCGGCGGATCTCGATCGTGATCCCGGGAATCTTCGCTGCCGCGGCTTCGATCAGCGCGCGCAGTTCGGCTTCTGCCGCCGCGGGCGATTCTTCGGGGATCATGCGCCGATCGATGCGAAAGCTCACCCGATCCGGCACAACATTGGTATTGATGCCGCCTTCGATCAGGCCGACATTGAGGGTCGGATAGGTGATGCCGGGCGTCTTCGACAGACGCGACTTGAGCGCCTCGCGCGAGGCATAGATCGCGGTCAATATCTGCGTTGCCGCGGCGAGCGCATCGATGCCGCGCTCGGGCATCGCGGCATGGCCCTGCTTGCCGTGCACGATCACTTCCAGATGCAGGCAGCCGTTGTGCGCCGTGGTCACCGTGTAGGAAAAGCCCGCGCTCAAGGCGTAGTCCGCCTTGGTCAGTCCCTGCTTGACGATCCAGCCCGGACCGATTTCACCGCCGGCTTCCTCGTCATAGGTCAGATGCAGTTCGAGCGCCCCGTTGAGCTTGGCACCCGAAGCCACCAGCTCGCGCAGCGCCAGAAGCGAAAAAACATAGGTAGCGAAATCCGACTTGCTCACGGCTACGCCGCGACCGAACATCGCCGGCCCGTGTTCGCCCGTCGCCACTTCGGCAGCGTAGGGATCATGAGTCCAGCCCGCACCCGGCGGCACGACGTCGCCGTGCGCGTTGAGCGCGATAGTGGGGCCAGCGCTGCCGAAACACTGGCGCACGATCAGGTTGGTTGCGGAGATCATGCCGTTGGCGCGCACCAGTTCCTCGGCTATCGGATGCGCTTCGACTTTGAGACCAAGCGCCTCAAGCAACTGCTGCGCGCGACGTGCGTGGGCTACGCAATCCCCGGGCGGATTGTCGCTGGGCACCTTCACGAGTTCCGCGAGGAAAGCACACTCCTCGCTGAAACGGCGATCGACAAAGGCGATGATAAATTCGGAGTTTGTCTGAGTCATTGGGAAGGTCTTGGAGCCAGAAAACAATGGATTGGCCGCAAAGAGCGCAAAGGACGCAAAGGGGAAAAGATATTTCTCTATTTTGCGTCTTTTGCGCTCTTTGCGGCTAATTGCTTTTGAAATGCAACAAGAAATCGGCAAAGACGCGCGCAGCGACATCGGCGTCGTCGGCAGTCATCGTTTCAGCAGGATTGTGGCTAATGCCGCCGTTGCCGCAGCGCACGAACAGCATGCCGATCGGCGTGACCGTGGCCATCTTCATCGCGTCGTGGCCGGCGCCGCTGGGCAGATGCAGGGGTGAAGCGTCGCCGCCCACGCGCGCGATCGCATCGGCAAATTGCTGCTGCAACGCCGGCGCACACGGCGCACCGGCTGCCTGTAGGACGCGCCGTACACCGACCTTCACCTTGCGTCGCGCGGCGATCTGCTCGATCTCAGCCATTACCCGGGTCACGGCGGCATCGCGCACACGGTCGTCGCCGGCGCGGATATCGATCGACAATTCACAGTGTCCGGGAATCACATTTATCGCGCCGTGCGGCACGTCGAGTTTGCCGACCGTACCGACCAGACCAGGCGCGGTCGAGCAATGCTTCTCCACCGCAAGTACGATTTCCGCGGCGGCGGCGGCCGCGTCGCGGCGCAGTCCCATCGGCACCGTACCGGAGTGTCCGGCCAGACCGGTGACCGTAACGACGCTGCGCACACTGCCAGCGATCGAGGTGACCACGCCGAGCGCACGGCCCGCGTCGAGCAGCACGGGTCCCTGTTCGATATGGACTTCGACATAGCCTGCAAGACACTTCAGGTCGCGCGCGATTTCGCCGATGCGCGCGGGATCATGCCCGGCGACGCGCATCGCGTCGCACATGCTGATGCCGTCGTCGTCAAGATTGTCGAGCACAGAAAAGTCGAAGCTGCCCGCAATCGCGCTGCTGCCAAGAAAAGTCGACTTGAAGCGCACACCTTCCTCTTCCGAGAACGCAACTATTTCGAAGTCGAATGGCAGAAGCACGCCTGCTTGTCGCAAATGCTGAGCGACTGCGATCGGCAAAAGTATGCCGAGGCGGCCATCATACTTGCCGCCGTTGATCACGGTGTCGTAGTGCGAGCCCGTGATCAGCGTCTTCGCCTGCGCGTCGCCGCAGCGCCAGCGCCCGACAACATTGCCTACTGCATCGATCTCGACATCGAGCCCGGCGGCGAGCATGAAGTCGCGGATCTGCTGCGCGGTCGCAATGTGCGCGGGCCGCAGGTAAGTGCAAGTCAGCGCATCGCGTTCGTCGCTATGCTTGGCGAGACCCTCGTGCATCGCCATGATCTGGGCGCCGAGCAGCACGTCGACGGTCTCGTTTAGGCGGAAGAATGCGATGCGGCCGATCTGTGCGAGCGCGATACGGCGTTCGTCGGCGACAATGTTGTTCACGCGCGCGGCGAATGCGGCGATGATGCCTGCGCGATCGTAGCCGCGCACCGCAAGAATGAAAGGAAAGCCGAACTTCTCGTTGTAGCGGCGGTTGAGCTCCTGTAGCTGCGCAAACTCCTCGGGCGTGCACGCGTCAAGGCCCGCGCCGTGCTGTTCGCGCGTCGAGTCGGCGGTCAGTTCGTTGCGCACGGCCGCGCGGCCGGCCAGCTCGGGATGCGCGCGAATCAACGCCAGCTGTTCGGCGGCAGTTGCGTGCCCGACGACGTCCATCATCGCCGCGAGCAGCGCGAGGCGCGACGCGAACGGTCGCCGCGCGGCGGCGCGCGCGGCGACCCACGGCGAATGCTCGAAGATACCCGTGAGCGCTTCGGTAAATTGCCCCACCGGCAAGGCGTTGAGCTGGTCGAGCGCGATCACGCAGCGTTGCCCACGCACGGATGCGTCACCAGCCAATGCCGCGCGATATCGATACGCCGGCAGATCCACACCTTGTCATGCGATTGCACGTAATCAAGAAAGCGCTCTAGCGCGGCGATGCGCCCGGGCCGGCCGATCAGGCGCGCGTGCAGGCCGATCGACAACATCTTCGGCGCGTCGAGTCCATTCGGATCACCTTCGCGATAGAGCACGTCGAAAGCGTCTTTCAAATAATCGAAGAACTGCGTGCCGGAGTTGAAGCCTTGCGCGACAGCGAAGCGCATATCGTTGCTGTCGAGCGTATACGGCACGATCAGGCGCGACACCGTCTGTGTGGCGCCATCGCGCTGAACTTCCACGGATGTCCAGTACGGCAGATCGTCGGCGTACGAATCGGCGCCGTAGAGATAACCGCCCTGCTCGGCGACGAGCCGGCGCGTATTCGGGCTGTCGCGGCCCGTGTACCAACCGAGCGGCGCCTGTCCGCAGAGTTCGGTAAGGATCCGCGTCGCCTCGGCGATATGCGCACACTCGGTGGCCTCATCGATGTGCTGATAGCTGATCCAGCGCAGGCCGTGACTCGCGATTTCATGACCGAGCTCCTTGTACGCAGCCAGCGCTTCGGGATGGCGCTGCAAGGCCATTGCGACGGCAAAGATCGTCAGCGGCAGCTTGCGCGTCTCGAATACGCGCAGCACGCGCCACAGTCCCGCGCGCGAACCGTATTCGTACAGCGACTCCATGCTCATGTGGCGCGCGCCAAACGCCTGCGCACCGATGATTTCGGACAGCAACGTCTCCGAGGCCGCATCGCCATGCAGCACGCAGTTCTCCGCGCCTTCCTCGTGATTGAGCACGAACTGCAGGGCGATGCGCGCGCCATTCGGCCAGCGCGGATGCGGGGGCGTGCGGCCATAGCCGACAAGGTCGCGGGGATAGGCGGACTGCCCGGTTGGCGTGTGCGGCATCGTGGACTTTTCTTGTTCTGATCTCCCACAATCATACGTCACAATGCGCGTATGTCTTCCACCCGTGCCTGCCCCTGGTACCGCTCAACGCTGCTCACCGTGCTGAGCATCCTTATCTCTGCCTGCGCCGACGTGCGCTACCTGGCCCATGTGACGCATGGCCAAGCCCAGCTTGTCCGTGAACGCCGTCCGCTCGACCAAGTCATCGCCGC
>JAYTQX010000126.1:0-11492 GCA_043746455.1 Pseudomonadota bacterium | reverse complement strand
CGATCTTGGCGGTGGGTTCCCAATACACGGCGCTTTTTGCGCAGTTCGGCCGGATCAAACTCCAGCGCCATCCAGCTCTCGACGATACGTCCGGACGCGCTGCCGGTGAACTTCGAATACTGCGCGGAATCGAGCCAGGGCTGCACGCTCATCTGCCAGGCGCCCATGAAAAAGATGCCACCGAACAGAAGCAGGAAACCGGCGACCATGCCGATGATCGGGGCGAGCGCCATCATTCCCAGCGTGCCGACGATCCATTCGCGCAGCCACGTCGCAAACGACCCGCTCGCCGAGGAGCGGCCACCGCCGACGGCGTCTTTGTGCGCACGTCGTTGATTGGGAACCTTCTCGCCCACCGTATTCTCCCCGAGCCCCGGCTCAATTCTACCGCTCGCCGCGATACAAGCGAATTTGCTTGTGCCGGAGAATCACGGACAATGACCGTTTCGACTATCGGAATACCGCCATGGACTACGCCGCCCGCGACCGCCTTGCCGCCGAACTCGGTTCGATCCGCGAACAAGGTCTGTACAAGACCGAGCGCGTGATCGCCACGCCGCAGTCGGCGGCGATCAGGACCGCCGACGGGCGCGAAGTGCTTAACTTCTGCGCGAACAATTATCTGGGCCTGGCCGACAATCCCGAGATCATCAAGGCCGCAAAAGATGCGCTCGATACGCACGGCTTCGGCCTCGCCAGCGTGCGCTTTATCTGCGGCACGCAGGACCTGCACAAGCAGCTCGAAGCGACGATCGCGAAATTCTTCGGCACCGACGATGCGATTTTGTATACGTCGTGCTTCGACGCGAATGGCGGACTGTTCGAGACCATCCTCGGCGAAGAGGATGCAGTGATTTCCGATGCGCTCAATCATGCGTCCATCATCGATGGCATTCGCCTGTGCAAAGCCGATCGCCGGCGCTACGCCAACGGTGACATGGCCGAACTGGAAAAGCACCTGCAGGAAACGCAGGGTAAACGCACGCGCCTGATCGCCACCGACGGTGTGTTCTCGATGGATGGCTACATCGCCAAGCTCGACGAGATAGTCAGGCTCAAGGAGAAGTACGGCGCTATGCTGATGGTCGACGATTCGCATGCGACCGGCTTCGTCGGCCCAAGCGGACGCGGTTCGGCCGAGTTGCACGGCGTGATGGACAAAGTGGATATTTTTACTTCTACACTCGGCAAGGCGCTTGGCGGCGGCTCCGGCGGCTTTACCACCGGACGCAAGGAAATAATAGACCTGCTGCGCCAGCGCTCGCGCCCGTATCTGTTCTCGAACACGCTGCCGCCGCCGCTGGTCGCCGCCACGATCAAGGTGTTCGAGATGCTCAGCGCCAGCACCGCACTGCGCGACAAGGTCAACGACAACGCTCTGTACTTTCGCAAGCGCATGACCGAGGCCGGCTTCGATATCCGCCCCGGCACGCATCCAATCGCGCCGGTAATGCTGCACGCTGCCAAGCTCGCCCAGCAATTCGCCAGCGACCTACTTGATGAGGGCATTTACGTAATCGGTTTCTTCTTCCCGGTCGTGCCGCAGGGTCAGGCGCGCATCCGCACGCAGATGAGCGCGGCGCATACGCAGGCGCAGATCGACCGCGCCGTCACGGCGTTTGTGAAGGTGGGGCGCAAGCTCAACGTCATTCGCGCTTGAAGTGGCGCGCATGAACCCGGGCGTGCAGTTCGGCGATTGGGCGTTCGAACGCAGCGGCGGCCTGTGCCGCCTGCGCGGCGCCAACGGTCTCGTATTTGCGGCTTCGGCATCGACGGCAGGCACTGGTATCGGAGGAGTCGATGCGCTCGGCGTACCCGACGCGCCGGCTCCGCCGATGACAAACGCGCAGTTCATGCGTCTGCGCTTTCGCTCGAATGGATTTTTCCGTGCCGAGCCCCAGGCGCATCTCGCCCTGGGCGTCGCCGGTACCTGGCGCAAGAGCGATCCGGCGTCGTCGCAGCGCACCGGGATGATCGCCGGGCGTGGTCTGATCATCGGCAACGTATCCGGCGCTGCCAATGGCTGTGCGGACGCACCTGTCGTGCAGATCGAGTCCTTCCGCACCAACGGCAACGCGTTGTTTCCCGGCACCTGCAGTCCACGCCTCGATGATGGGACTTGGTACACGATCGAGTTCAGTGCCAGCAACGAAGGGCGGATCGCTTATCGTCTTCACGATACGTCCGGCAATTTGCTGACCCAAACCGAAGTCCTGGATAGCACGCCCGATGTCCCGCCCGACCTCGCAGGCTGGTGGATCCTGCACGCGTACAGTGACCGTCATCTCGAACAAGACTGGACGTTCGAGATCACCGGCCTGGAAGTTGGCTGGCGAGGAACCTAGTGCACGAGCTGACAAGTCTGCGGAAAAACAACGCAGAAAGCAGAATCCAGCAGACGGCGGATTTTGTGCGCTGGATGTTTCGAAAATGTTCCAACTTGTCCAGAGCTCATTAAATGCAAGCGCAATCGAAACCGGCGCTGAATGGTTTTCCAGTATTGCAACGATGTCGAGAACCAAAAGCGTTGCAACCGGAATTGACCTGACAGCGGCCACAGCAGTCCTTCGCGCATGCGAGCGCTGTGTTTGCCGCTCCTCGCCAATTGGAGAAACCGGCAATGAAGACACACACTCGCGTCATGCACTGCATTACCACGTCGTTCGCTCTTGCTTGTGCGCTCGGGGGTGCACTGAATGCGCGCGCCGACGACGCCGTATATCAGCAGCACAACCTGGTATCCGACGGCTTCGTCGCCGCCGATCACACTGATGCGAATCTGGTCAACGCATGGGGCGTTGCGTTCAATCCGTTCGGCCCGGTATGGGTTGCCGACAATGGCACGGGCCTGTCGACGCTCTACGACGGCGACGGCAACATCGTGCCACTGGTCGTCCAAATTCCCACCCCTACGGCCAGCAGCGGAGGTCCCGCTACCGGAATTGTTTTCAACGCCTCGACCTCGGCTACCAGCTTCGTCGTCAGCTCGGGTACCGCTTCAGGACCCAGCAAATTCCTGTTCGCCACGGAAGACGGCGTGATCGCCGGCTGGGCACCCAGTGTTGACACCACACACGCGTTCATCGGAGTCGACAACTCGACAACCACCGGCGCGGTCTACAAGGGTATTGCGATGAGCGCCGGTGGTAGCGGACAACTGCTGTACGCATCGGACTTCCACAACGCGCGGGTTGACGTGTTCAACAGCACGTTTGCGCCAGTGACGCTGACGCCGGGCGCTTTCACCGACCCGAAACTTCCCGCCGGTTATGCGCCGTTTGGCATACAGGCGATCGGCGGCAACGTGTTCGTCACCTACGCCAAGCAGGTTGCGGGCAGTAACGACGAGGCCCACGGGCAAGGTCTTGGCGTGGTCGACGTCTATGATCCAAACGGAGTATTTCTCGATCGGGTAGCGACGCACGGCAACCTCAACGCGCCGTGGGGCATCGCGATGGCGCCTGCCGGCTTCGGTCAGTTCAGCAACAGCCTGTTGGTCGGCAACTTCGGCGACGGCACGATCAATGCCTACGATCCGAAAAACTATACGCCGTTGGGTCAGCTCAAAGGAGCGGACCACAGGCCGATTCAGATCGAAGGACTATGGGGGCTTGCGTTCGGTAACGGTTTCGTCGACCAACCCGTCAACACACTGTTTTTCGCTGCCGGACCCGACGACGAAGCGCATGGGCTGTATGGCCGCATCGACGCGCCGCCTGGCAGCCATCAAGGCAACAACAACTAGGGACGACGCTGCGTGTTGGGCACTGCGTGTGGTTGCGCACCAGCAACCACACGCTCTACTTGGCCGCGCGCAATACCAAGGAGGTGCCGACAACAAGGCGCCTAGCACGCACGCAGCCAGAAAATGGCTTTCGCGGGTATACAGCACGCAAGAAAAAGTATACGAAGAGCGGTAGAGCAGTGCAGGTTGGCAAGCACCTCAAACCCGTGCCTGCGCTAGAATGGGGCACGCTGACCACAGCATCCGGGGCCATGCTTACACACGCGCTTGTTCGTCCGCCGTCCGCGAACTTCGCGCACGGCCTCACCAGAGTCGACCTCGGCAAGCCCGATGTTGCCAAGGCGCTCGAACAGCATGCGCGCTACTGCTCTGCACTCGAGCGATGCGGGCTGGTGTTGACACGGTTGGCGGGGGATGCGGATTTCCCCGACTCCACTTTTGTCGAGGACACGGCAATCGTAACCGTGGATGTCGCGATCCTCACGCGCCCGGGCGCCGCCGCGCGCGCCGGCGAAGTCGCACGCATCGAGCCGACACTGCGTGCTATGTTCTCGCGTACCCACGCGATTGCCGCGCCGGGCACGCTGGACGGCGGCGACGTGTGTCAGGTCGAAAATCACTGCTTCATCGGCCTGTCGGAACGCACGAATGAGGAGGGTGCGCGCCAGCTCGCCGGTTTTCTAGCGCAGGAAGGCTGCACATCTACCGCGGTCGATATCCGCGGCATGCACGGCATCCTGCATCTCAAAAGCGGGGTTTCATATCTCGGCGACGGCCGCGTCGCGCTGATCGATGCGCTCGCGCAGCACACCGCGTTTCGCAATTACGAGATCGTGCAAGTCGTTCGTGGCGAGGGCTACGCGGCGAACCTGCTGCGCCTCAACGACCACGTCATCATCGCGGCGGGCTTTCCGGGGTTCGAGGCGGCCGTGCGTGCGCTCGGCTACGACGTCATTGCGCTTGATATGTCGGAGTTCCGCAAAATGGATGGCGCGCTGACCTGCTTGTCATTGCGATTCTGATTGCCAAAGGCAATCTGCGCCATCAAAGCCCGAGCGAAGAAACCTCGTCACTGTTCAAAAGCCGCCACTGCCCTTTCGCCAGATCGCCTAACGCCAGCGGCCCGATCGCCACGCGGAGCAGACGCAACACCTCGATATCGAATGCCGCCAGCAAACGGCGAATCTGCCGATTGCGGCCTTCGTCGAGAACCACTTCCAGCCAGGAATTTTTTTCGCCGCGGCGCAATTCGCGCACCGATCCGGCGCACAGGAATTCGCCATCGGCGTCGATACCGTTGCGCAGCTTGTCCAGCAGATGCGCATCGGGCAGGACATCGACCTGCACGTGATAGGTCTTGTCGAGATGCGAAGCCGGATCGGTGAGACGCGCGGCCCATACGCTGTCGTTGCTGAACAGCAGCAATCCCTCGCTGGCCTTGTCCAGGCGCCCTACCGGCGCGATCCACGGCAATTCCACATTGCCGAAATTTCCATTTTTCAACAAGGTATACACCGTGTCGCGTCCGCGCTCGTCGCTCGCGGTGGTCACGAATCGGCGCGGCTTGTTCAGCGCGACGTAGATTTTTTCGCGTTCCGCGACTACCGCGCCGTCGACCGCGATGCGATCGCGTTCGCCATCGGTTGGCGCTTCGGGGTCGCGCACGATGCGTCCGTTCACCTGCACGCGTCCGGCACGAACCAGAGCTTGGGCCTGCGTGCGCGAGCACACGCCGAGTTTGCTCAGAACTCGTGCGAGCCCGTGACGCAGTGGAGTGGACGCGGACAAATCTGGTATCTGCAAAGAAAAAGCCCGGCTTGCGCCGGGCTCTTTCGTATTGCTTCGCACCAACAGATCGATCAGTTCTCGACCTTGAGTTCGGTACGGCGGTTGCGCTGACGGCCTTCCGCGGTATCGTTGGTGTCGATCGGCTGGGTCTTGCCGAAGCCCTTCGGGCCATCCAGACGGCTGGCATCAACACCATGCGCGGTCAGATAGTTGTACACGCCCTGGGCGCGACGCTCTGACAATTTCTGGTTGTAGGCGTCCGTACCCTTGCTGTCGGTGTGACCGTCGACTTCGACATGCAGATTCGGATAGCGTTTCAGCGTATCCACTGCTTCGTCGAGAATCTGCACGGAGGCAGCGGTCGGCGCCTTCAGCGACGGGATCAGTTTCTCACCCGGTCGCGGATGATCGAACTTGAACTCGACACCCTTCAGATCGATGACGACGTTCTGTCTTGCCGCTTCCGCCGACATGGCAGGCGACGCGGACGCGGGCGGCGGCGGCGCAGCGGCCGGGGCCGGGGCCGCAGCAGGTGCTGCCTGGGCACCACCAAAGCTGTAGGTCAGACCGACCGTGACCAGACCGTCGGTGAAGCCGGTATGCGGGGCGAAGCCAGCCGCGGCTGCGGGATTGAGCGGATGGCCTTTCGGGTCGAACTGCGAGTTCAGCGAGTTGTTGTCGTGGTCGTAGCGCGCCGCGATTTCGCCGCGGAACGCAAGGCGATCGGACAAGCTGTACTGGATGCCTACGCCGCCGAGGACCATCGGATCCCAGCCACCGGAAGTAGCCTGAAAATACTTCGCTTCAAGGAAACCCGAGAAGGCCTTGTGACGCAACGCGCCAACCGCACCCACCAAGTACGGGCGCCAACCGGAACCGATGTCGCCGAAGAACCAGCGACCGGCTACGTCGAGCTGCACACTTTCCCACTGGTGGCCAGCGCGCAACGAAGAATTCTTGAAGTCGGCATTGTTGATGCCGTACTCGAAATCGACGGCGAAGTTCGGGTTCACCCAAACGCCAGCGCCGATACCGCCAAAGCCGGACACTTTGGTCGTGCGGGCGCTATCTGGAACCACAGCGCCGAGGCGCGGTGCGATATACCAGGTACCATAATCTTGGGCTTGCGCCGTACCAACTGCGCCGACACCGCCCAGGGCGAGGGCGATAACAGCGAACAAGGTATTACGTTTCATCGGAGTCTCCTTTTGCTTGGTTTTCTTCGGGCGTGCGCTAAACCCCATTGCACACGCAAAATTTATCGTCACTCCACACTTTCGGATGCCCTCAACTCGTTAATAAAACGTTAGTCAGCGGCAACGCGAACTTCGCCATTCTAGCAAAACCCGGGGCTGAGCTCTACCCCTGGCCCGAATCGTTCATAATCGAGTCAGGCTACTGATCCGCATCAGTAGCATTCATGCTCTAACATATTGTTTAGATTCATTATCTTAAACAAAATCGAACATGAAACATAACTCGTACGCCACCTACACTGTAGCTTCTTCAAGAAACGGATTCGTGCCGGCGAGCACAGATTTTGCAAAGCACGCCCCAAATGCCTTCGCTTGCGCTGATCGAGCGTCCGATCGGATTCCCATTCTATGGAGAAGCTTGGCGGTCGCGGAAAGCGACCAGCCGAACGGTCGCAATGTTTGCAATACTTGGCGTTTAGCGCTTATCCAAAAAGAGAAGGGGAAATCCTTGTGACCAGCACTTCAAAGTCCGCAGCGGAACCGCGCACCGAGCTGACGATACGCAGCCTCGTGCTCGGCGTCGTCATCACGCTTTTGTTCACTGCAGCGAATGTGTTCTTCGGTCTCAAGGCGGGTTTGACCTTCGCCACCTCGATTCCAGCCGCTGTCATTTCGATGGCGCTGCTGCGCGGCTTCAAGGATTCGACGATTCAGGAAAACAATATCGTGCAGACCGTCGCTTCGGCGGCGGGTACGCTGTCGTCGATCATCTTCGTGCTACCGGGCCTGGTGATGATCGGCTGGTGGACCGGCTTTCCGTATTGGGAATCGTTCCTGATCTGCGCGCTCGGCGGCATCCTCGGCGTGATGTATTCGATTCCGCTGCGCCGCGCTCTGGTAACCAATTCCGACCTGCCCTATCCCGAGGGCGTGGCTTGCGCCGAAGTGCTCCGCGTCGGCAGCCCGGGCGAAGGCGCAACCCAGTCGGGCATCGACGAGAGTCGCGCCGGCTTGCTCGCCGTGATCTGGGGCGCGATTGTTGCGGCTACCTTTGCGGTGATCGTCGCAACGCGCATCTTCACCAGCGATGTCGCGCAGTACTTTCGTTTCGGTGGCGAAAAGGGTTCGGTGAGCGGCTTTGATTTCAACCTGTCGATGGCCCTGTTCGCGGTCGGCCACCTGGTCGGTCTCTGGGTCGGCGTGGCCATGCTGCTCGGCGCGGCCATCGGCTGGATATGGGGCGTGCCGCATTACTCAGCGCTGGCCGCTACCGCCGGCGATGCGGCGCAAATCGCACAGGCGACGTGGAGTCATCAGGTACGCTTCGTCGGTGCCGGTACGATCGGCGTCGCCGCGATCTGGACCTTGCTCAAACTCGTCAAGCCGGTTGCCAGCGGCCTCGCCGCGGCGATGGCCGCGTCGCGCATACGCAAGGCCGGACAGGGCGCTGCGCTGCCGCGCGTCGAGCAGGATATTCCGATCGGCCTGGTCGGCGTGATGTCGCTGATCTGCTTCGTGCCGATCGCGGCCCTGCTCGGCCATTTCGCCATTGCCAGCGGTCTTGGCGATCACATGTGGTTGCTGATCATCGGCGGGCTGATCTACTGCGTCGTGATGAGCTTCTTCGTTTCGGCGGTGTGCGGCTACATGGCCGGATTGATCGGCTCGTCGAACAGCCCGCTTTCGGGTATCGGCATTCTCGTGGTGATCGGCGCGGCGTTGCTCCTGGTGTTCGGAGTCAAGCCGATGCTCGCGCCGGGACACGAGAATGGCCTGGTCGCGTTCGCGCTGTTCGTCACCGCCGTGGTGTTCACCGTCGCGGCGATCGCCAACAACAACCTGCAGGATTTGAAAACCGGCCAACTCGTCGACGCCACACCGGCCAAGCAGCAGTGGGCGCTGCTGGTCGGTGTCATCGCCGGCGCGGCAGTGATCCCACCGATTCTCGACCTGCTCAATCATGCCTACGGTTTTACCGGCGCCCCGGGCGCCGTGCCCGGCCGCGCGCTCGCGGCACCTCAGGCAGGGTTGATCTCGGCGCTCGCGCAAGGCGTAATCCAAAACAATATCGACTGGAGCCTGATCGAAATCGGCGGCGCAATCGGCGCGGGTCTCATCCTGCTCGATATCGTGTTGCGGCGGGGGACGAAGTCGGCGCATTGCTCGCCGCTCGCGGTGGGTCTGGGAATTTATCTGCCAACGGCGGCGACCTTGATGGTCGTGGTCGGCGCAATCGCCGGCGCGTATTACGACCGACGCGCGGAGCGTACGGCAAAACCCGAAGCAACCAAGCAGCTCGGCGTGCTGCTCGCGTCCGGCATGATCGTCGGCGAAGGCCTGATCGGCGTGCTGATTGCGGCCATCGTCGCGTTCTCCGGCAAGGACTTTCCGCTCGCGCTGGTCGGCGACGCCTTCGCCAATGGCGCCGCGCTGTGGATCGGCGGCATTGCATTTGTGGTCGCCGTGTTCGCGCTGTATCGCTGGATCGAAGGGTTGAATCGCAAGACTGCGGGAGGATGAAGTGTGATGAGCGGTGAGCCGCCAAGCTTGCTCTTGGGCTGGTCGTGTATCGAACCCTGAAAGACGATTGATTTTCCGGCACCAAGGCTTAATCTCACTCTCCGAGACGACAGTCGCGAACAATCGAGACGCCGCGCCCGTCGAAGCACAAAAATCAATCCATGCCGCTCGAAAATTTCCATCCAGCCGTCGCTGCGTGGTTCCGCGAGACTTTTCCCGCGCCCACGCCTGCGCAGCTGCGTGCGTGGCCGGCGATTCAATCTGGCCATCACGCGCTGATCGCCGCACCCACCGGATCGGGCAAGACGCTGGCCGCGTTCATGGCGGCGATCGACGACCTCGTGCGCTGCGGCGTCGAGGGCACGCTGACCGACGAAACGGCGGTGGTCTATGTTTCGCCGCTCAAGGCGCTGTCGAACGATGTGCGCATCAATCTGCAACTGCCGCTCGAAGGCATTCGCGCACAATTGGAAAAGTATAATTTGCCCGATGTGGAAATCCGCACCTTCGTGCGCACCGGCGATACGCCGCAGGCCGAGCGCACGCAGATGCGCAAACGCCCGCCGCATATCGTGGTCACCACGCCCGAGTCGCTCTACATCCTGCTCGGCTCGGAATCCGGCCGCGCGATGCTCGCCACCACACGCACGGTCATCGTCGACGAAATCCATGCGCTGGCGCCGTCGAAGCGCGGCGCGCATCTGGCGCTGTCGCTGGAACGCCTCGAAGCCCTGTGCGGGCGCCGCTTGACGCGAATCGGGCTGTCGGCGACGCAAAAACCCATCAGCGAAGTCGCGAAGTTCCTGACCGGCGGTGCACAAGGCAGCTGCGACATCATCGACGTCGGTTATGCGCGTGTGCGCGATCTGGCCCTCGAACTGCCATCCGCGCCGTTGTCGGCGGTCATGTCCGGCGATGTCTGGCAACTGGTCTACGCGCGTCTGGCCGAGTTGATCCAGCAGCATCGCACCACCCTGATCTTCGTCAACACGCGGCGCATGGCCGAGCGTCTCGCGCGGCATTTGTCCGAGTTGCTCGGCAAAGACGCAGTGACCTCGCACCACGGCAGCCTCGCACGCGAGCAGCGTCTGGCCGCCGAACAACGCCTCAAGCGCGGCGAACTGCGCGCGCTGGTCGCAACCGCGTCGCTAGAACTCGGTATCGATATCGGCGATGTGGACCTGGTCTGCCAGATCGCCTCGCCGCGTTCGATCTCCACCTTCCTGCAACGTGTCGGACGGGCCAACCATTCGGTCGACGGCATGCCGAAGGGACGGTTGTTTCCGCTGTCGCGCGACGATCTGGTCGAATGCGCGGCCCTGCTCGACGCAGTGCGGTGCGGCGAACTCGATACGCTGCATATCGAGCGCGACGCACTCGATGTACTCGCCCAGCAGATCGTCGCCGAAGTTGCTTGCCGCGAGTGGAACGAGTCCGAGTTGTTTGAGTTGATCCGGCGCGCGGAACCATTCGCCAATCTCTCCGCCGATACCTTCCGCAAAATCCTGCGCATGCTTGCCGATGGCTACGCGACTCGCCGTGGGCCGCGTTCGGCGTATCTCCATCGCGATGCGGTCAATGGGGTGTTGCGTGCGCGGCGCGGCGCGCGCCTGACCGCGATCACGTCGGGCGGCGCGATTCCCGACACCGCCGATTATGAAGTCGTGCTCGAACCTGCGGCGCAGAAAATCGGCACGGTGCACGAGGATTTCGCGGTCGAGAGCATGGCCGGCGACATCTTCCAGCTTGGCAACACCGCCTATCGCGTGCTGCGCGTCGAGCGCGGCAAGTTGCGCGTCGAGGATGCGCAAGGCCTGCCGCCGACGATTCCATTCTGGCTTGGCGAGGCGCCAGGGCGCAGCGACGAGTTGTCGTTTGCGGTTTCGCGCTTGCGCGAGGAATTGTCCGCGCAACTCGAATCCGGCTCTGCCGCCGCTGAAGCGTGCCTTCGCGAAAAAGTGGGCTTGGACGAATCTGCCGCGCGCCAGATCGTCGACTATCTTGGCGCGACGAAAGCTGCGCTCGGCCTGCTGCCGACGCAGAAGCAACTGGCGATGGAACGCTTCTTCGACGAATCCGGCGGCACCCAGCTGGTGATCCACTCGCCGTTCGGCAGCCGCCTGAATCGCGCCTGGGGTCTGGCCCTGCGCAAGCGCTTCTGCCGCACCTTCAATTTCGAATTGCAGGCGGCCGCGACCGATGATGCGATCGTGCTGTCGCTCTCGACCAGCCACAGTTTCCCG
>JAYTQX010000125.1:0-2804 GCA_043746455.1 Pseudomonadota bacterium | reverse complement strand
AACGCCTGATCCGGATCCTTGCGCAAGGCATACATCTCGGCGATCTGAAAACCGGCTAGGTCGGCATACTTGGCGATATGGTTGTTTAGCGCGGCATCGGCCGCGGCACGGTCGTTGCCGATCTGCAGGGCGAATGCCGACTCCACCGTGCGATAGAGTTCGGCTGGCTCCTGCTGGGCATCGCGTATCGCCGCCGCTTGATCGCCGCGGCGGATGTCGACATAGATCAGCGACCGGCGGTTCGTTGCGACGTCCGGCCGCAGTTCGACCGCTTTGCGGATCGCCTGTTCGGCTGCATCGAACCGGCCCAATGCGAGCTCGATATCGCCGAGCGCTCGATAAGCCCGACCGTTGAGTGGATCGAGCTGCACTGCCTGGCGAATCTGCCCGATACCTTCCTCAAGACGTCCGCGCGATGCCTGGGCCAAACCCAAGCTGGTTTTCGCTTCTGAGGAATCCGGTGCCAATGCCACCGCTTTGCGAAACTCGGCTTCGGCGCCCGCCGTATCGAGTTCACTGCTTAGCAACACAAAACCGAAGGCTCTATGCGCGGCGGCGAGGTCCGGCTCAAGCGATAATGCGAGCTGGGCGTCCTCGCGCGCTTGTTTGTAGGCGTCTGCCGCGGCCTCGTCGGCGAGATAACTCCCAGCAAAATCCGCCCGAGCATACGAGCGGTCCGCATAGGCCTGTGCGTAGCGCGGGTCGAGCTTGATCGCGCGATCGTACTCGCCGATCGTGCGTTGCAAGTCGTCTTCGCCAACGCGACGGGCCGCATAGAAATTGGCCTGCAGCCAGGCGTTGTAGGCGTCCAGATTACCGCTGGGTGGGCGCGTGTTCTGGATCGCTGCGCCACCGCTGGTGGTCTGCAGCAGCTTGGCTTGCAGTGCACCGGCGACCGACTTGGTGATGTCGTCCTGCAGCGCAAACAAGTCCTTGTAGGGACGATCGTAGCGTTCGGACCACAGCGTGCTGCCGTCCGCCGCTTTCACCAGCGTGGCGTTGATGCGTATCACGTCGCCCGCGCGGCGCACGCTGCCCTCGAGCAGGCTGGCGACACCGAGCTTCTGTCCGATCGTCGCGCTGCTGTCCTTGCTGTCGCGGAATTGGAACGAGGAATTGCGGTCGATCACCTTCAGGCCGGCAAACTGCGACAAGGCGGTGATCAGGTCTTCGGACAACCCGTCGGAAAAATACTGCTGGCTCGCATCGCCACTCTCGTTGGCCAGTGGCAGCACGGCGATCGATTTGGCCGGAATCGCCGTGCGTTGCCATTGCTGCGACGTTGTCGCGATGCCGATCAACAACCCGATGACGGCCAGAACCGCCGCGAAGGCGAACTTGGGTTCGCGTCGCACCCAGTGCTCGATGCGTTGCAGTGGATTGAGCGGACGCGCCGTGACCGGTCGGCCGGCCACGAACGCAGTCAGATCATCGGCCAGCGCACCGGCGCTTTCGTAACGGTGCGATACGTCGCGCGCCATGCACTTGTCGATGATCGCTTCCAGATCGCGTGGCAACCCCGGAACATGGTCGCGCACTGAACGGCGTACGCCATCGAGCACGAGCTTTAGCGTCCCCAGTGCGGTTTGCGCGAAGAATGGCGGCTGGCCGGTCACCAGCTCGTACAAAATTGCACCCAAGCCCCACACATCCGTCGCCGGAGTAATCTTTTGGTGGCCGCTGGCGGCCTGTTCGGGCGCCATGTAGCTCGGGGTTCCCGAGATTTCCACATTGCTCAGCGCCAGTTCGCGCTCCAGACGCCGCGCCAGACCAAAATCGGCGACGTGGGCAGCCTTGTCCTTGTCGATGAGCACATTGGCCGGCTTGAGGTCCAGGTGCAGTACGCCCAGGGTATGCGCATAGTCGATGGCGCGGGCGACCGGGATCAACAGCGTGGCTGCTTGCTGCGGGGTCAGTTTGCCCGCGCGCTGCAGCGTGTCTGCCAGCGTTTCGCCGTGCACCAGGCGCATGCTGTAGAAATGCAGGTCGTCCGTCGTGCCGACTTCGTAGATCGCCACGATGTTCGGGTGCTGCATGCGTGCGGCATTCTGCGCTTCCTGGTGGAAGCGTTCGATGAAGTCCTTTGACGCCCAAGGGCCCGCCGCGAGCACTTTCACCGCCACCTCGCGATCCAGGCTGACCTGACGGGCGCGGTAGACGACGCCCATACCGCCTTCACCTATCAGTTCGAGAAGTTCATAGTCGCCCAAGCGGCGCTGCAGCGGATCGTTCAAATCCAGCTTGAGCGCCTCGCTCGCCACCAGCGCCAGGTGGCGACTGGCAAGAGGACTGGCCCGTGCGCTCGGGTCGCCAAACGCCAGATCGGCCAGCTGCGCGCCATAGACATACGCGAGCGTTGCCGCTTCGCTGTCGGCCGTCGCCAACACTAGCGTCTCGAATGCCTCGGTGCTCATCACGGATCCCCGCTGGCCCTTAGGCTATTCCACGACATGGCGGCGGGGATTACAAGCAATTGGCAACCGATATGCGGCGCGCTTGGGCGATCGGCCTCGCCCGGCTACAATCAACACATCCCTTTTTTGTTGAGTCCGACGCGCCCGGAGTTTACTGGCGCGTGGGCGCAGGTAAGCGTACGTCATGGACAAGAGTTTCGACCCCCAGTCTCTCGAATCGAAGTGGTACGCCGCGTGGGAAGCCGCCGGCGACTTCAAGCCGCAAGGTGACGGCGCGCCCTACTGCATCCTGCTGCCACCGCCGAACGTCACCGGCACGCTGCACATGGGTCATGCGTTCCAGATGACGCTTATGGATGCACTGAGCCGCTATCACCGCATGCGCGGCTT
>JAYTQX010000124.1:0-6431 GCA_043746455.1 Pseudomonadota bacterium | reverse complement strand
CCTTGTCGCGAGCCCGAAAACGGACGAAGCTTTGGCCCGCACTTTTTGCTCGCAGGCCATACCCGCGGCATCGTCACAGTATCTACGCGCGTCGAAATGTCGCAAGGTGGACTAAAGTCCCATGCCCACCCGCTTGAAATGAGCGAAACTTCGCCCGCACTCCGCGCTCCGCGCCACGAGGAAGGTTCCATGTCAAAGCTCTATCCAGTTCCCGCCGCCATCGCCGCAAGCGCACGCGTCAGCGCGGCCGACTACGAAAAACTCTACGCCGAATCCGTGCGCGACGCGGAAGGCTTCTGGGGACGCATCGGCCGGCGTCTGGACTGGATCAAGCCATTCACAAAAGTGAAGGATGTGTCCTTTGACGCGAAGAACCTGCACATCCGCTGGTTCCACGACGGTGAGCTCAACCTGGCGGCGAATTGCCTGGATCGCCATTTGCAGGCGCGCGGCGACAAGACCGCGATTTTATGGGAAGGCGACGACCCGAACGAATCGCGCCGCATCAGCTACCGCGAATTGCACGAACAGGTCTGCCGTTGCGCGAATCTGCTGAAAAACCTCGGCGTGAAGAAAGGCGACCGCATTACGATCTATCTGCCGATGATTCCCGAGGCTGCCGTGGCGATGCTGGCCTGCGCGCGCATCGGTGCCGTGCATTCGATCGTGTTCGGCGGGTTTTCACCGGATTCGCTCGCCGGGCGCATTGCCGATTGCGCCTCCAAGCTCGTGATCACCGCGGACGAAGGTCTGCGCGGCGGCAAGAAAGTGCCGCTCAAGGTCAACGTCGACGAAGCGTTGACCAGGCCCGGCACCAACACTGTCGAAACCGTGCTCGTGGTCAAACGCACCGGCACGCCGGTTGCGATGCAGGCGCCGCGCGATCGCTGGTGGGATGCCCTGATGGCGACGCAAAGCGCCGAGTGCGCGCCCGAAGCGATCGGCGCCGAAGATCCGCTGTTCATTTTGTATACTTCTGGCTCCACCGGCAAACCCAAGGGGGTTTTGCACACGACCGGCGGTTACGGAGTATTCGCCAGCTACACGCATGAGTGCGTATTCGATCTGCGTGAGGACGACGTCTACTGGTGCACCGCCGACGTCGGCTGGGTTACCGGCCACAGCTACATCGTCTACGGCCCGCTGGCGAACGGCGCGACGTCGCTGATGTTCGAAGGCATTCCGAGTTACCCGGACTCGAGCCGCTTCTGGCAAGTCGTCGACAAGCACCAGGTGACCTTGTTCTACACCGCGCCAACCGCGATCCGCGCGCTCATGCGCGAGGGCGAAGCGCCGGTGAAAAAGTGGAAACGCACGAGCCTGCGCCTGCTCGGCAGTGTCGGCGAGCCGATCAATCCGGAAGCGTGGGAGTGGTACTACCGCGTCGTCGGCGACAACCGCTGTCCGATCGTCGATACCTGGTGGCAGACCGAAACCGGCGGCATTCTGATTACCCCCCTGCCCGGCGCGATCGCGACCAAACCCGGTTCGGCGACCAAACCGTTCTTCGGCGTGCAACCCGCGATCGTCGACGCCAACGGCAATACTCTCGAAGGCGAAGCCGAGGGCAATCTGATCCTGACCGATTCCTGGCCGGGCCAGATGCGCACGGTGTACGGCGATCACGAACGCTTCATCGACACCTACTTCAAGACCTATCCGGGCAGCTATTTCACCGGTGACGGTGCGCGTCGCGATGCCGACGGCTATTACTGGATCACCGGCCGCGTCGACGACGTGATCAATGTCTCGGGGCACCGCATCGGCACCGCCGAAGTCGAAAGCGCGCTGGTCGGGCACCACGATGTTGCCGAGGCCGCCGTGGTCGGCTGTCCGCACGATATCAAGGGTCAGGGCATTTACGCCTATGTCACGCTCAAGAACGGTGTCGAAACAACCGATGCTTTGCGCAAGGAATTGATCGCGCACGTGCGCAAGGAAATCGGCCCGATCGCCACGCCGGATTATCTGCAATGGGCGCCGGGCCTGCCGAAGACGCGTTCGGGCAAGATCATGCGCCGCATCCTGCGCAAGATCGCCGAGAACGCGCCGGACCAGCTCGGCGACATTTCCACCTTGGCCGATCCGTCGGTGGTGAAGAATCTGGTTGATACGCGGCTCGTGCGCTGAGCCTGGCGGTTGCCGCCAACGCCTGCCTTCCAAACCATGGCTCCTTGACGATTCGCGGGCCTTGCTCAAGCATGCTTGCATGCGCATGCTTGCCGCCGCCGATTTTGTGTCCCGCGAACCGTCGCCGGCGCTGGCCGACGACGAAATCCATTTGTGGTTTTTTCCACAATGCGGCATCGCTGGTGCCGCGGGCAGAAACGCGCAGCCTTGCCTGCACGAGTTGCTGGCGTCCTATCTGCACATCGATGCGCGCGACTTGCCTGTCCAGCGCGATGCCCATGGCAAGCCGTTTCTCGCCGGCCTGGCGGACGGCGCGATGCTGCAGTTCAATCTGGCGCATTCGGGCAAGGCGCTGCTGGTCGGCGTCAGCCGCAGTCAGGCGCTCGGTGTGGACCTGGAAACCGGGCAGCGGACGCGTCCCTGGCTTGCGCTGGCACAACGCTATTTTGCCGCCGCAGAAACCGCCGCGCTCGCCGCCTTGCCGCGGGCGCTGCAGGCGCCGGCATTTCTTGACCTGTGGAGTTGCAAGGAAGCCGTACTCAAGGCTCTCGGTCGCGGCATCGCGTTCGGCTTGCATCGGCTGAGCTTTGCGCTCGATGCCGACGGTGCAGTGACCCACCTTGCGCAGATCGACGATGAAGGCGGCGCTCGGTCTGGCTGGCACGTGGTGCGGCTCAGGCCCGAAGACGGCACCCGCGGCGCGCTGGCTTGGCACGGACCGGCGCGCACGGTGCGCGCATTCCAGCAGGCGAGCGCACGCGACGATGCGCCGCCGCCGCGTGCGGCTCACCCTTGACTGCAACGATACCGCCGCCTTTTCCGTCATTATGACAATGAACCGCAGCGCTGAAGCCGAGCTTGCCGGCGCGACCGAGGTCTCGGGCTTTGCGCAGGACATCGATGCGATGACCCTGGCGCGTGTGCAGCGCGGCGACATGGCTGCGTTCGGTGTTTTGTACGCGCGCTTCGGCCGGGCTTGCTACGGTTTGGCTCTGCGGCTCGTCGGCAACGCGCCGCAGGCCGAGGATCTGGTGCAGGAGGTTTTTTTGAAACTCATCGAAACCATTCGCAGTTTTCGCGGCGATGCGCCGTTTGGGGCCTGGCTCAAGCGCATGACCGTGAACGCGGCGATCGATCAGTTGCGCGGACGCAAGCGCTTTGCCGAGGCCGATCCCGACGAGATGTTTGGCCAGCTCGCAGCCGTCAACGCAATGCCCATGCAGAGCATCGATGCGTGGACCCTGCTGCAGCAACTGCCGCCGCGCGCGCGCGCCGTGGTCGTGCTGCACGAACTCGAAGGCTACACGCATGCCGAGCTCGCCGCGCTGTTCGGGCAGAGCGAGAGTTACTCGAAATCGATTCTGGCGCGCGCGCTGCAGCGTCTGCATGCATACGTCGCACCGGTCGCGGGCCAGCCGGCATGAAGAACGCCATGGAATTTCCGCTGCTCGCGCAACATTTGCAGGCCGCGGCGCTGGCCCAGCCCGAGCCACCCGCGGATTTGTGGGCACGCATTGCGCAGGCCCACGCCCAGCGCCGCGCGCGGCGTGCCCGCTTGCGCTACGCCGGCGGCGCGCTGACCGCCGGTCTGCTGTGTGCGCTGGCTGTCGCTGGCATGCGCTGGCATGGCGGGCCGACGCATGGCGACGAAAATGTCGATTGGCAGGCGCGCGCGCAGGCGCTGGAACTGCAACTTGCGGCGCTCGATCGCGCGCAGACCGCAGCGACCATGGCCGATGCCGGCGATGTGGAAGCCGAACTTGCCCAGGTCGATCGCCTGCTGCAGACGGCCTACGATCATGCGTCGTATACAAATGAACTTGTCCCCTTGTGGAAACGGCGCAGCGAACTGCTGAACACCCTGATCGTCGCGCGCAAGCAGGGGCTTGCGCTGACGCGCATTTAGAGAGGAGCTTGCTATGTTGCAGAAACTTGGTTTGATCATGGCCATGGGCGCAAGCCCGTTCGCCTTTGCCGCCGATACCGGCGCCGGACCGACGACGCTGGCGACCGTGAATGCGACCGCGGCAACGCCCATCGTCGCGCAACGCCTGCGCGAGGAAATGCACCAGATGCTGATGCGTCTGGCGACCTCCGGCGCGCTCGGCGCGCATCCGGAACAGGTCGCTCTGGCACTCGACGAACCGGCGCAGCGCGCGATCAATCTCGGCCTTCTCGTCGACGCGACCAATGCCAACAACGCGCGCGCCGGGTTGCGCGTGCTCGGCGCGACACCGGGCAGCACCGCCGAGCATCTCGGCGTGCATCCGGGCGACGTCGTCGTGGCGGTAAACAGCCAGTCGTTGCGCGATCTGGGCGCCGACGACAATGGCCGCGCACTCGCCGCGACCATCTTGAAATCGAGCATCGAGTCGCTGCCTGACGGAGCGCCGCTGCAGCTCGACGTACTGCGCGGCGGCGAGCGCCTTGCGCTCAACGCGCCGGTGCAGAGCGTGCAGCTGCCGGCGCTGCGTCTTGGCCTTGGCAGTGCAGCGACGGCGTCAGCCGATCAACCGGTAACTGTGGCAACGACGAGCAACGACGGGCAAGGCTGCGCCCGAATCAGCAAGCTCGATCTCGCGCCACGACAGAAGCAGTTGTACGGTGCGACGATTCTGCTCGTCGACCGGGTGACTCCGGGGCCGCACAACGCGCCGACCTATCGCGTCGAAGCCGGCACGCATCAGTTGCTGGTTGCCGAGCGGATTCCAACCCAGGTCATGGGCCTCGGCGAAATCGCTTCGCTGCGCGACAGCAAGCCAAAATCGCTGACAATCACCCTTGCGCCGAACACGACCGTCATGATCGCCGCGCATTTCAATGAGGATCGCGCGACGAAGATTCACGATGGCGGCTACTGGGATCCGGTCGCTTGGAAGGAAATAGCGGAAGCTTGTCCATGACAGCGGCAAGCCGTGTCACGCAGAGGAACTTTCGCGCGCACGGCCTGTCTCAGTAAGCACACTTCCCGCAGGAAGTCTCCTCCACAAGGCCGTGGTTTCTTTCCCCTGCTGTCCTGCGCCTCGCGACCGTGCGTTATGCTTGGGCGCATGTTTTTTTTCCGCACCCCACATCGCGCCTGTATCGGCTGGCTAAGCGCAGCGCTGGTGTTTCTACCGGTCGGCGCGGATGCCGCGCGCGCCAAACCGCCGGTGGCCGCAGCGGAACCCGCCACGCCAGCGACCTCGCTGTTCTCCGACACGTTCCGCAAGGTGATCGAGCAAGGTGTCGCGAACGGCGCCTATCGCACCGTCGCCGTCGGCGTGATCGACGGAAAACAAACGCAGAAACTTTACTTTGGCCATCGCGATGGCGCTGCGACGCCTGCCGCCGACGATGACAGCCAGTTCGAAATCGGCACGCTGAGCGAAGTGTTCACCGGCTTGCTGCTCGCCGAGGCGGCGCTCAAGGGCAAGCTGCGCCTGCGCGATCCGCTGCGCAAATTTCTGCCCGCGGATTTCCCGTTTGTCGAGACGCGCGTAGGAGATATTTCCCTCGACGCACTCGTCACCCAGCATTCGGGGCTGCCGCCGCAGCCGACCAGCCTGTTTCCGGCCGACGTGGACGACCCATACATCGACTATGCGGGCGAAGACCTACTGGCGTTCCTCGCGTTTTATCGCAGCCTTCCGGTCCAGCAGGATATCGGCTACGGCTATTCCGTGCTCAATGCCGGAATTCTAGGCCACCTGCTCGGCCGCATCTACACCGCGCCCTACGTCGACGTGCTGACGAGCAAGATACTTGCACCGCTCGGTCTGAAACACACCAGCCTGCGCGACGACGCAGCCTTGTTGCCTGGCCATGCACGCGGCGAAAGCGCGGCGCACTGGCACTATGGCGTGCTCGCTGGCGCCGCGAGCCTGCGCTCGAGCTTGCCTGACCTGCTCGAATTCCTGCAGCACAATTTGACGCCTGGCGACTCGCCACTGCGCGCCGCGTTGCTGCTCGCCCGGCAAGGGCGAGCCAGTGGTCCGGCCGATCGGATCGGACTGGGCTGGAACGTGCGCGAAGCCGCTGCCGGCGAAACAACCTGGCCGCTGGTCTGGCGGGCGAGCGAGACGGCGGGCTTCAGCACCTTTGTCGGTTTCCGCACCGATCGGCAGAGAGCGATCGTGCTGCTCGGCAACGCGGCGGAGGACCTAGCCGGCCTCGGCATCGCCTGGCTCAGCGCCGCGCTGCCGCCGCCCCCGCCGCACGGCTATGTCGCAACTGCGTCGAATGACGTCGCCGCCTATTCCGGGCTCTATGAAATTTCTCCGGGCAGCGATTTGATCGTGCGCGTGCACGATGGTGCGCTG
>JAYTQX010000123.1:0-1563 GCA_043746455.1 Pseudomonadota bacterium | reverse complement strand
CCAACAAGGTTTATTTATCCGAACGCGACCAGGCGCTCGCGAACCTGGGCGCGACCGTCAACATCCTTATGAAGGTAACCTCGGATAATCTGGATCAGCAACGCCGGAGCCGCCAACTCGAACAACTGATCGTCGAACGCGTATCACTGATGCACGACAACGAGCGCCGGCTGCAGACCGACGGAAGTGCAGCCGTGCGTGTGCGCGTCGCCGCAAGAATAGGGCAAACGGCGAGCATGCAAATTTATGGCCTGACGAAGGCTATGGGTGAGAAAGAATTACAGCTACTGGCATTGCGTCGTCTGCAGGAGCGAAATCGCTTGGACAGCGCTGACGTTGTGCTCGCTTCAGCCATGATTCTTAGCTTCGTTTTTTTAATTCCCAGCTATATTGGATTCGTGATGCAGTCCCGTGCGCGTGGCCGCGCCGAGCACATGCTCAGCGACATGGCCCATAGCCTTCCGGTTGCGGTCTATCGGGCCCGCTCGGACGCCGATGCCGGCGTCAGCGCGCGCTTTGAATTTTTGAGCGCGTCGGTCGAGCAGATACTGGGTATTTCGAGCGAATCGCTGTTTCGGGACCTGAGCGCGTATTGGGGCTGCATTGTTGAAGAGGACAAGCCGGCTTACAGGGCGGCAATCGCAGAATCGGTGCGCACCCTGAAGCCACTCCCAAGCGATTTTCGCATAAAACACGCGCACGGCGAGACGCGATGGATAAGATCCTCTGCAACTCTGCGCAAGGAGCCCGATGGCAGTTTTCTGTGGAACGGCTACTGGGCTGACATTACCGCGCAGCGACTGCTGGAAAATGCGCTTCAGGAGGCCAAAGAGGCCGCTGAGGCGGCCAATCGCGCCAAGAGTATCTTCCTTGCGACGATGAGCCACGAAATCCGCACCCCAATGCACGGCGTTCTCGGCATGCTGGAATTGCTCAGTCTAACGAGGCTCGACTCCGGGCAGCGCACGACCGTCGAGGTGGTGCGTGAATCGGGCAGGTCGCTGCAGCGCATCATCGATGACATCCTGGATTTCTCCAAGATTGAAGCCGGCAAGCTCGAGGTGCGCCCCGTGGCGGCTTCCATCGCCGCGGCGGTCAACGCGACGTGCAATATTTATTCCGGCAACGCGAGCAGCAAGGGACTTGAGCTCAAGTGCAGCGTTGACCCGCAAATCAGCCCGGCGCTATTGGTGGATCCAATGCGGCTGCGCCAGATTCTCAATAATTTCATCAGCAACTCGCTCAAATTCACGGCCACAGGCGGAATTGAACTCAAGGCGGAACTCGTGGCCCGGGCGGACGGTGAGGATCGGGTACGTTTCTTAGTGAGGGATACCGGTATCGGCATCTCTTCGCAGGATCAAGCGCGCCTGTTTCAGCCCTTCGTTCAGGTCGCCGGCGAGATTACTCCTCGCTTCGGAGGCACCGGGCTGGGCCTGACCATTTGCCGGCGGCTCGCCGAGATGATGGGCGGTTCGATCCGGATGCTGAGCGAGGTCGGAGTCGGCACCACGATGATTCTCGAACTATCCCTGCCCATCGCCGATCCGAAGGAATTGCCCG
>JAYTQX010000122.1:0-1932 GCA_043746455.1 Pseudomonadota bacterium | reverse complement strand
TCACGGTTCGCTCTGCCGTCGCGAAGTCGTCATCGGTCTGCAGGTCAGTCTTGATCTTGGCGAGGAACGATTCGGCTGCAGCCTTGAACGGCGCCAAGTTGCTGTTGACGACGCGGCCCTCGACGTTGACGACCAGCGCCGGCAGGGACTCTATGACGGCGGCGATTGGGTCAGCGGCCGGCGCTGGTACTGGCCGCAGCGGGAACGCTTCGATGCGCTGATCGCCGGCTGGGAGCAATTCGCCGCCGACCTCGCCGCCTACGTCCCCGAGCCAGCGCCAGCCGCTGACCCCATCGCCACCATCATCAAGTCCCTGCCGGCGCTAATCGTCAACGTCGAAGGCCGCGTTGTCAACAGCAACCTCGCGCCGTTCAAGGCTGCAGCCGAATCGTTCCTCGCCAATATCAAGACTGACCTGCAGACCGATGACGACTTCGCGACGGCAGAGCGAACCGTGAAATTCTGCAGGGATGGCGAAGAGCGGCTCGAACTGGTCAAGGCTCAGGCCCTAGCACAGACCGCCAGCATCGACGATCTTTTTCGCACAATCGACGCCATTTGCGAAAGCATGCGGGCGAAGCGCCTGGCGCTCGACAAACTGGTCAAGACCCGCAAGGAGTCGATTCGTGGCGAGATCGTCGCCGGAGCGCAGGCTGAGCTTGACGCGCATGTCGCCAAGCTGAACGCGCGACTAGGCGCGAACTGGTTGCCGCGCATGGTCGGCGGCTTCGGCGACGCGATCAAGGGCAAGAAAACCGTCTCGAGCGTGCGCGAAGCCTGCTCCGTCGCTTTGGCGAACGCCAAGATCGATCTGAGCGCGGTCGCTGACAGGCTCGAAATGAACCGCAAGTTGCTTGCGTCAGATGGCAAAGACTCGTTTTTCCTGTTCGCCGACTTCGCAACGATTGGACGTGAGTCGGTCGAGACCTTCTCTGCGATCGCTGCGCAGCGGATCGGAAGGCACGAGCAGGAGATTGTCGAGGCTGCCGAGCGCAAGCGCGTAGCCGAAGAAGCCTCTATTCTTGCGGCTGACATACGCGCTAGACAGGCACAGGAAGCCCGTGATGCATGGGTCTTTGAGCAGGCAACAGCGCGCGCTGCTGCCGTGGCACCACCAGCGCACAGTGCGACGCATGCAGCCCCGATTCCGGCCTACCCTGCGCCATTGGCTGCGGCTGCTCCGCGCACCCAGCCCGACACCCGGCCGCCCATCACAAGCGGCGCGCTGTGCGAGCGGCTTGGATTCACAGTTCAGGCCGCGCTGCTGAAACGCTTCGGGCTAACTCCGGTGGCGAACCCGAGTGGCGCACGCACCGGCATCTATTGGGCCGAGAGCGACTACCCGGCGATCAAGGCAGCGCTGGTGCGGCACATTCAATCGCTAGACGATGCGCCGGTTTTGGCCGGGATCATCGAGGGTCAGCGGGAGGCGGCATGACCGATAGCACCGGCGTTCGTTGCAGATCAAGTGAGGACACCATGACTCAATGGCACAAAGGCCCACCCCCTAGCATCGGCTGGTGGCCGGCGTCGACTTTGCGAAAAGATGGCATCGTGCGCTGGTGGAATGGAAGCGTATGGAGCGGCGCGGTGTCTAATTTGGACAGTCCGGATGTCGCTGGCGCGATAGCCAGACGCCTAGCACTCGGCCACCACAGTATCGAATGGAAAGACCGTCCCGAAGACTGGCCGGACAGGAGCAGGACATGAACTACACCGGCGAGGACCTGACTCCGTGGTTCGGCGGCAAGCTGTACAAGCCAGCGCGGCGATGCTGTGGGTTGCCGGATTTGCAAGGTCGAAGCAATGCTAACGCTGCTTACCGGAGCGGACGCGGACGCGACGATCGACGCGGCGAATGATTATCAGTTCACTGATAAAGGGCGATAAATGAGCTACGACATCGAATTGACTGACCCGCTGACTGGCGAA
>JAYTQX010000121.1:0-4763 GCA_043746455.1 Pseudomonadota bacterium | reverse complement strand
TGCGCTGGGCAATCTCAAACGTGCATTGAAATTGAGCGATCTCGATGGCCAAGCGCTGGTCAGCTACGAATCCTCGCTGCGCCCGGAGTCCTCGCTGCGCCGCGCCTTCGCCGCTGCCGGCGTGGTGCCGCATTTCGCCTTCACTTCACGCGATGCCGACCTGATCAAGACCTATGTGCGCGCCGGTCTCGGCGTCGGCATCTTCGCCGAGATGGCCTTCGTGGCCGAGGACGCGCGCGACCTGCGCGCGCTCGATGCGGCCGTGCTGTTCCCCGAATGCACCACGTGGCTCGTGTTGCGTCGCGACCGCGTGCTGCGCGCCTACGCCGCATCGCTCGCCGAACTGATCGCCCCGCAACTCGACCCGCGCGATCTGCAACGCGCGCTCGCCGGCGAAGAACCCGCCGCCTGGCCCGCGCCGCCGTACTGGAGCGATCTGGAGAAAGCGGCGCTGGCTGCGTAGGCGCTAGCGGCTAGCGGTGGCGCTTGTCTTGCCTAGCTGTGAAATGTGACGATGTCATTGTGAATTTCCCGCATCTCAAAATGTCGCCAGATTGAGCTGCGAGACTACAAGCTTAAACCGAATTGAATTTAGACAGCATGAATGTGAGCGCACCACTAGCCGTTGCAGGTCGTCCTGCTTCGTTCACCGAAATGGAGATCGACGATTTCGTCGCATTCGTTGTTGCCGGTGGAGAGGTCATTCCACGCGGCCTTAGGGAGCGTGTGCTCGCCGCCGAACAGCTTGCGTTTGTCCGAGAGAGTTCGTGCCTGCTCGGTGTCGGCGGCCTCAAGCGGCCGTCCGAGAATCACCGCAACGAGGTTGGTATTGGTTCCGGCATTCCCATTAGCGCTTTGGAGTTCCCGTTTGAGCTTGGCTGGGTGTTTGTCTTGCCAAGCGCAAGATGTCGTAAGTTCTCGTTCACATTGTGCCAGCCACTCGTCGCGGCTGCACAAGGCGCTGGAGTATTCGCAACATCGCAAAGTACTCGCTACGCTATGCACAGCACGCTGGCCAAATTTGGGTTCAGCCAGTACGGAACATCATGGCCGTCCATGCGCGATGATGGACGTCTTCTGCTCTTCCTTCGTCATGCTGCTTAACCATTCGAGACGCCTCTTCGTCTCAGTAACCGAAATGACGATCCTTCGCGCATGATTGGCAAACAAACGGAGAACCAGCGCCAATGACTCCAGCACAACAAGCGCTCGCGCGCCTGCGCGACGGCAACCAACGTTTCGTGGCCGAGGTGCGCAGCCATGCGCCGCTCACCAGCGGGCGGCGCATCGAGGTGGCGGCGGGCCAGGAACCCTTCGCGATCATTCTGGGCTGTTCGGATTCGCGCGTACCGTCCGAGATCGTGTTCGATCAGGGCTTGGGCGATCTGTTCGTGATCCGCGTTGCCGGCAATATCGTCGCCGCGTCCCAGGTCGGCAGCGTCGAGTTCGCCGCCGCGCGCTATGCCACGCGCTTGGTTGTCGTGATGGGGCATACGCAGTGCGGGGCGATTCTGGCCACTCTCGAAGCCTTGCAGCAGCCGACGGAGAATCAGTCGCGCAACCTGCGTTCGATCGTCGATCGCGTGCGGCCGTCGGTGGAAACGTTGCTCGCCACCGATCTCAAGCACGATCACGAAGCGCTCGTGCATCACGCCGTGCGCGCGAACATTCGCGCCTCGGCCAATCATCTGCGTCATGGCTCGGACCTGCTCGAACAACTGATCCAGAACGACGGCCTGCTTATCGTCGGTGCCGAATATTCGCTGGATACGGGCGTCGTCGATTTCTTCGATGGCGTGCCGGTGACGGCATGACAAAGAGCGTATCGCCCAGGAAAATCGCCGCAGCGCTAGGCGAGCTTTGGTCCCCACGCATCGTCGCCGAAGTCGACGACGCATACGTCAAGGTGGCCAAGGTGCAGGGCACGCTCGCCTGGCACAGCCATGAAAACGAGGACGAGCTGTTCCTGGTTCTGGACGGTCATCTGCGCATCGAGATGGACGACGGCGCGGTCGAACTCGATGCGGGCGAGATGTTCGTCGTGCCCAAAGGCGTGCGCCACAATCCGGTCGCCGACGCCGAGTGCCTGCTGCTGTTGATCGAACGCAAATCGACGCTGCACACCGGGGATGTCGTCACCGAGAAGACGCGCTCGCTGGACGAGCAGTTGAGGCCCGTGCGGCCTTCCTGAACTGATCGAACATCTCGTGTGATGTCCATTGTCCACCTCTCCCCTCGTGGGAGAGGTCGACGCGCGCAGCGCGGCGGGAGAGGGGTAAACACAGCAGGCGCCTGCTGCGCAGGCGTCACCCTCTCCCCAACCCCTCCACCATCGAGGGGGAGGGGCTCACCAACAGCGCAAGGCGGTACCCACGCGATCAATCGAAATGCAGGCCGCACTCGCGCTTGAGACCGAAGAAACGGGTGTCTTCCAGGCGCATGCCGTCGCCTAAGGCCTGCGTCGTGTGCACATCGCCGATCGACACGTAACCCTGCTCCCATAGTGGGTGATAGGGCAGGTTGTGCTGCTTCAGGTATTGCCACACGTCGCGATCGCTCCAGTCGACGAGCGGGTGAAATTTCCAGCGGCCGTCGCGCAGTTCGAGCACGCTCGCGTTCGCACGCGCGGCCGATTGCACGCGGCGCAGACCGGCAATCCATGTGAGTGCGCCCAGATCGTCAAGCGCGCGGCGCATCGGTTCGACCTTGCGCAGGCGATTGTATTCGACGATGCCATCGACACCGTTTTCCCACAGCTTGCCCATGCGCGCTTCCATCCAGGCGATGCCGATATTGGGTCGGTATACTTTTAGATTGAGTGCGAGTTTCTCGGTGAGCTGATCGGCGAAACGGTAGGTCTCCGGGAACAAATAACCCGTGTCGATCAGTACCACCGGCAGGTCGGGTCTTTCGCGCGTGGCCAGGTGCAGCAAAGTTGCCGATTGCGCGCCGAAGCTCGACGACAGCACGTGCGCGCCGGGCAGCGTTTCGTAGGCCCAGCTGAGGCGCTGGTACGCGTTGCGCGTTTCCAGCCAGGTATTTATTTCCGCGAGGGCGTGTTCGTCCTCGGCAGCGGTGACGAGATCGGGCAGGTTCATGCGACTTTCTCTCTGTTTTTATCGGGTAACGCAGTAGACGGGTGTGGGTCCGGCACAACGATGCCGGCGCGGAGCAGGAAATCGCCGAGGCCTTCGCCCGCGCCGCGCTCTGCGGCGTAGCGTGCGAACAGGCCATCGAGCGTTTGCAGGATCTGGTCTTCGGCGATGTTTTCACGATACAGGCGGTTCAGGCGCTGGCCGCGCGCATCCGCACCGAGCATGAGGTTGTAGCGGCCCGGCGCCTTGCCGACCAGCGCGATCTCCCCGAGATACGGACGCGAGCAACCGTTCGGGCAACCCGAAATGCGCAGCAGGATCGGCGCGTCCTTCAGCGCGTGCTTGTCCAGCAACGCCTCGACCTTGGTCGTGAGTTCCGGCAGATAACGCTCGGCTTCGGCCATCGCCAGCGCGCAGGTCGGCAGCGCGACGCAGGCGAGCGCGTTCAGGCGCAGCGGCGTGGCGGTCTTGTACAGATCCAGGTGATGCTCGGCGACGAGCGCGTCGATCTGCGCGCGATCCTCACTCGCGACATTCGCGATCAACAGATTCTGGTTCGGCGTCAGGCGAAAGCCGAGGGAGGAATTCTTGTCCTTGTGAATTTGCGCAATCTTGCGCAGGGCGGTCAGATGCGTGTGCTCCGTGCCGTCCGACGTCTGGCGATCGGCCACGCGCCCAGCTTCGATGCGCAGGGTCAGATGCCAATGCCCGTTGTCGCCTGCGGTCCAGCCGAAGCGGTCGCCGTTGTGCTCGAACGAGAATTTGTGCGGCGGCCGCAGCGGCGCGCCGAAGCGGCGCTCGACCTCGTTCTTGAACCAGGGCAAGCCACGGTCGTCGATCGTGTATTTCAAGCGTGCATGCTTGCGGTCGGCGCGGCCGCCGAAATCGCGCTGTGTGGTGACCACGGCTTCGGCGATCGCCTGCACGCGTTCCGGCGCGACAAAGCCGAGCACATCGGCAAGACGCGGATAGGTGCCCGGCTCGCCGTGCGTGGCGCCGAGCCCACCGCCGGCGGTGACGTTGTAACCGAGCAGTTCGCCGTTCTCGATGATCGCGATGAATCCCAGATCGTTGGCGAACACATCGACATCGTTGACTGGCGGCACCGCAAACGCGATCTTGAACTTGCGCGGCAGGTATACCGGCCCGTAGATCGGCTCGTATTCCTCGCCGCTACCCGCGACTTTTTCCTCGTCGAGCCAGATTTCGTAGTAGGCGCGCGTTTTCGGTTTCAGGAATTCGGACAGCCGCGCTGCGTGTTCGTATATTTGCGCGTGCGCCGCGGACTGCAACGGATTGGCCGCGACCATCACGTTGCGATTGACGTCGCCGCAGGCGGCCACGGTGTCGATCAGCGCGGCGTTGATCGCCTGCAACGTCGTTTTCAGTTCGCGCTTGATCACGCCGTGGAACTGGAATGCCTGGCGCGTGGTCAGGCGCAGCGTGCCATTCGCGTATCGCGTGGCGATCGCGTCGAGCTTGAGCCACTGCGCGGGCGTGATCACGCCGCCGGGCAGGCGCGTGCGGATCATGAAGCTGTAATCGGGTTCGAGCTTCGAAGCGCGGCGTTCCTCGCGCAGATCGCGATCGTCCTGCTGGTAGCTGCCGTGGAACTTGATCAGCTGCGTGTCGTCGTCGGCGATCGCGGCGGTGATCGGATTGGCCAGG
>JAYTQX010000120.1:0-5023 GCA_043746455.1 Pseudomonadota bacterium | reverse complement strand
TCTTCCTCGCTGCCGCAATGTCCGGCGAGCTGCATGCCGTACACGGTGAATCCGTTGCGGTTGAGGCCTTTGGCGACAAGGCGCATCTCGGTCGGCGTGCCGGTCAGTCCGTGAATCAAGAGGACGCCGGAACGGCCACCGGGCATGTAGAAATCTACGGGTTTGATCATGACGCAATTATCGCAATGCGAATGTTAGACGTTGCTAAAACGTTGATTTTATCATAAAAATTCGTCAAGCCCGTTCAGGAAACCTAGGGCCAAAGGACCAGAAACACGCCCGTGGCGATGGCCAGCGTGCCCATCGCCAGCGCCGCGTCGACACTGTTTCATGCAATACGTAACGGCTGGCGAGCACGCGCCGCAATAGGCCAGCGCATTGAACGGGAAATCCGCCAACACCCCGGCGCTGGTCGTCCGCCGCGGCGCTGCCGTCGTCGTGACCGACCCCGAGCTTGAAAAACACCTGGCCGATGATGTCGAGCATCACCGTGGCGCTGAGCAGGGCGAAGGTCAGAATCACGACTGCGCCCGGATCACGGTTGGCTCAGCGAGCGCGGTCAGCAACGCGCGATTGACCTGTTCGTTCTGCGCGAGTGCCGCAGCATTCGCCTCGCGCTGTGGCTGATCCATACGTGCTTCGATGCGCTTGAACAGACAATTTCAATGCTTGATTCACCCACGAGCCGCAATGCCAGCGCGGTGCCAGACGCACTCAGTCCGGATGATTGTCGATATGCACCAGGGTGAACGGCTCCGGCGCGCGTTCCATCAGCAGCACGGCCAGGTGATGAAAATCGCCCGAACAGATCAGGGTGATGGTGTCCTGCGATCTCGCGTTGGCGTCGCGCAGGCGCGTGCGCAGGATGGCGATGTTTGCCGCGCGGCTCCATAGACGCAAGCGCGAGCCGAGATCGTGCAGCGCAATTGTCGCGACCGACCACCACGGCATCGCATCGCGCAGCGAGGTCTGCGCGGCGATTGAGCCGTCGAGGTCGAGGATCTGCAAATGCATGGAGAGGGAAATACGGTGTGACGCGGACGCATAGTCTAGCCGCAGCGGACGGTTGCAGAGAACGAATCCCGAGGCGAGGCGGTCACTTGCCGAGCATGTACAACTGCCACAGATCGCGCCGGCTCATGTGCAACAGCGGCTGCAGCGTGCGCAGCGCGGTCGGACCGACGTTGCGTTCCAGATAGCGCATCTCCTCGAATTTCTCACGGGTCTGCTCATCGGCAGTCACTTCGATTCCGTTCTCGCGCATCATCAACACGCCCTTGGCGCGCAATGCCAGTTCCACGTGCAGGCGCAGATAACAGACCAGGTCGGCGACGACTTCGCCGGGGAATCGCGCGCGCAAGTCGGTCAGGTATTTGCCGGCGGGCGACTCGGAAAATGCGCCGGAGTCGAGCAGTTCCAGCAACTCCCGATCGCTGTCGAAACCGGTGCCGATCCAGCTCTCCACTGCGCGTTCGCTGCGTGCGAACACCCACAGCAACATCGGCGGCAGGCACAGCAGTACGAGCAGCGTCTGGTAGATCGGTGGCAGGGCAAAATGGTTGAAGGCCGAATGCGCCAGCACCGCCACGAGCAGCGGCGGCAGGACGGCGCGGAAATCCATGGCGCCCCGGCGATCGGTATTGGCCAGCACCATCGCGGCGAAGATCGCTTGCACGCCGCCATGCAGGATTGCCGTGCCGAAACCGCGCACGATCCAGACCGACGCTTGGGTATCGGCCAGTTCGTTGAGATAGTACAGGTTCTCGATCATCGCAAAGCCGGTGCCGACGGCAAATCCGAACACCGCCGCATCGACGAGGAAGCCGATGCGGTGCGTACGGATCAACAGCAGGATCACGGCGCCCTTGATCGACTCTTCGACCAACGGCGCAACGTAGCGTGAGTAGACGTCGAAATTCATGCGCAGCGCGCCGATAGCCGCGTAGTTCACAACATAACAGACGCCGGCGGCAATGCACCCCAGGCCAATAACGGTCACCACCATGCGCAGCCGCACGAGTTTGTAGCTGTCCAGCAGCAGCAAGGCAGTCAGAAAGCACAGCACCGGCAGCAGGCCGAGCGCAGCATGGATGATCAATGCGGATTCGCCCATCATGCATCGCCTCGCGCGAGAAGCTCCAGCCGCGTCGTCAATTCAATACTTTCAGCGAAATCATCCATTCGTTGTGCCCGGACTTCGTGCCCTCGAAACCCAGGGCCGAGCCGATCGACAGCGTCATTTCCTGACGGTGCATCACGTTGAAGCGAAAGTCGACCTGGAACCCGAGGTCGTTGTATGTACGCGACTGTCCCGATTCGTCAGGATTGGTTACCAGCGTGCCCACGAACAATGCCGGCCGTGCATAGCTCAGATAATTTCCCGGCGTGCCAATACTGCTGAATCGGATCGGCGGCAGATTCCACTCCAGCATCGAACGGGCGTAGGTGCGCCCATTGAGCTCATCGATGTCGAAGCCCGCAAAACTGTCGTAGTTGCGATAGCGTTTGATTTCGCCGTCATCGACATAATTGTTGCCGAATCCGCCGAAGTAGAAGTTCGCGTAAGGGTCGCCGGCATTGCCACGCGCCCACCCGGCATAGTTACGCAGCCAGAGCGAGGAGTGGTCGAACAGGAAGGGCCAGCCGAAATCGATGCCGCCGTATAGAGCGGGAATTGTATTGCCGTTTTCTCGGCTGACTACGGCGTTCAGGTTCCAGCGCCAGCCCTTTTCATCGTCGACCGCGCCAAGCGAATTTATCACGTAACCGTATTTGAGCCTGGCGGCGGCCGTGACGAACTTGTTGCTGGGTGAGGGGACGTTCTGAAAGCCCGGCAAGGTGTCGAGACCGTTGAACACCTGCAGCGAGGTGTCCAGATCAAGGGTGCGGGGATCGTCGTAGATCAAGGCCTTCTTGTAGCCCAGAAGCCATTCGTTGCCACGCAGGCTGGTCTTGGTTGGACCAAACAAGTCGTAGAAGTCGGCGCCATTGTGTTTATAGCCAATCCGCCAGCCCTGCTGTTCCAGTAGCACATCGAAGTGGATGCGTTCGTATTTAGGCAGCGAATTGTCAGGGCTGTAGGTCAGATTGACGCCGATGTGGTCCAGGCCCAGTGGATCGGACCAAGTGCCGTGCATACCGACCGCCCAGCTATCCTTGTAGCCCTCCACAATGGGGTACAAAGCTTGTTGCTCAATCTCGTGGATTGGCTGGTAATCGCCCTGGCTCACCGTGACTTTCTGCAGGTCGATCTTCGACGGCGAACCGACATTCCAGTCTTTTACGATCGGATGCTGATCCACGATCTGCGCACCGAGAAAAGTGATCGCCGCGAGATCCTCGCGCGGTTGCGGGTCGATAAAACCCGGCACAAATCCCTGTCCGGTGAAGTCGAAAGCCAGCATGCGTCCGTCCGGCAACGGCAGTGGCCTGAAGAAACCGGTCTGTGCGTTAGACAGCGCCTCGATCTTCCTTGAGGCGACATCATAACGGTAGATGTTGGAAACACCGGTGTAGTAGGAGCTGCCATACAGCGAACGACCGTCGGGCGAAAACACGAATCCCTCCGGCACCGCGGTGCCGAAGTCGAAGCTCGCGACCGGCTTGGGATCGCCGGCAAGCAGCGACTCCACGGACATCAGATACAGCGCCTGATCGCCATTGACCGCCATGTGCGAGGCACTGAGCAGTTTGCCATCCGCAGAGAGGTCCAGGTCATAGACGATCTCGCCATAGGGCCAGGAATAGACTTGATGGTAGTCGGTATATGGATACGGCATGCGTACGAGCGTAACAATGCCGTTGAGATGCCGAAGTCCCCACAGCGAGCGATCGCCGTGATCGAAGACGAGATCGCCGATGCGCGCATCCAACTGCAACATGTGCGTGCTGCCGGTCACGGTATCCAGGGAGACTATGTCGCGGTAGCCACCTGCGTTGTCGGTCGTGTAGAACGCCGTCTTCGTGTCGGGGTCGTAGGCCAGCGAAGTCACCTTGTAGAGTAGCGGACCCTTCACGTCGACCAGCGGCTTGATGCTGCCATCCTCGATCGACATCATGCCGACAAAAGCGGCGACACCGGGATAGCGAAACGCCGCAATCATGCTCTTGCGCTCGGGATCGTAAAAGGAGCGGGAAATCGAACCCAGGCCCTTGGTCGACAACGGTTGATGCTTGGACAGCGGATATTGCGCAATCGCCGCCAGATTCGCCTGCTGGAAGCCGTGCTCCCACTCGATCCAGTCGTTCCAGACCGCGCCCATCGGTTTGCCGAAAACCTTCTTGAACTGGTCGGAGTAGTAGCGCTTGCTACCTTCAGGTCGCGCCGCCCACTCAACGACTTTCTCCGGCGAATACTTGAGTCCGAGATAGGAAATAAAACGGGTTCCATAGAGATAATTGTTCACACCGACCTGAAAGTCGACCTTCGTACCCTCCGCGGCGAGTCCGGCCGGATCGTAGAAATGCGCGTGGTCACGAACCATTGCCCGGAACACCATTTCGTCGTACGCGCCCTGGGCACGACCGCGCCCGCCGGCCATCCACGTCTCGAAGAACACTGCAAGACCTTCGAGATACCAGCGCGGAGCCACCGTACGTGGCACGGTCAGATAGTTGTAGAGAAAGGTCTCGGGGTGCTTGGCATCGGTCTGTACCTTGCCGCCGAGCAAGTGGCGCCAGAACAGGTCAGCTTGCGTCGCCTGGTCAAGATTGGCGACATGTGTGGTCTCGTGATTGAGCAGCGAGAACATGCGCTCGCTGCCCACGTAGGTTTCGAAGGTGTACGCGAGCGGTGCGATATCGATAATCACCGCATTTTTCGGCGTCGACAGCGCGCCCGCATTGCCGATATCGGACTGATCCTTGATCAGTACATTGACCTTGCCGTCAGGCGTCCAGCCCCAGATGCGCTTCTGGAACTGCAGCGCATTCTCCGCGCTGCGCGCAACCACCGGCGCGAGATAATCCTCGACGGGATGGAACCAGATGACGCGGATATCGTCGGTTTGCAGCTGTTGCAGGT
>JAYTQX010000119.1:0-2951 GCA_043746455.1 Pseudomonadota bacterium | reverse complement strand
TGGCGCCGGTCAGGGCGAACAGGGATTCGATATCGCCCTTCACATCGTAAAAATCCAGTGCGCGCTTGTCCGTCGCCCATTGCAGCTCGGCCGCGTTGCCGCAGGCGACACCCGCGATGCGTGTCGTCTCGACCGGACCATCCGCGCCTTGCCGGAACACGCGTCCGACTTCGAACAGACGCACTCGCTCATGCTGACGACGCCGGTTCGCGAGCAACGCATTGACCAGGCCCGGCAGCAGCGAAGTGCGCATCGTGCCGAGATCGGCGGCCAGCGGATTGGCCAGCGCCAGCGCGTCGCCGTCGAGTTGCCAGCGCTTGAGCTCGGCAGCATCGAGGAAGGCGTAGGTAATCGCTTCGCGATAATCGCGTGCGGCGAGTTGGCGGCGCAGGTCGATTTCGATCACGCGCGTTTCGCTCGGTGCGGCAACGCGGATTTCGCCGGCGGGCATGCGCGTCGGAATGCTCTCGTAGCCGTGCACGCGCGCGACTTCCTCGATCAGGTCTTCCTCGATCGCGATATCGAAACGGCGCGACGGCGGCGTCGCGCGCCAGCCGTCCGGCGTCGATTCCACCTGCATATCCAGCGCGCGCAGAATGCGCACCACTTCGGTATCCGCAACTTCGATACCAAGCACACGGCGCAGGCGTGTGCGTCGCAGCGCCACGGCTGTGGGCGGCGACAGAAATTGCGGCAGCGTGGCCTCGGTGATCGGGCCGGGCTTGCCGCCGCCGAATTCGGCAATCAGTTGTGTGGCGCGTTCGATCGCAAGCCGCGGCAATTCGGGATCGACGCCACGCTCGAAACGATGCGAGGCATCCGTGTGCATGCCGAGCTTGCGCGCGCGGCCGCTGATCGCGGTCGGCGCGAAGTGCGCGGCTTCGAGAAACACATCGCGCGTCGTCTCGGTGACGCGCGTGTCGTAGCCGCCCATGATGCCGGCCAGCGCGACGGCCCGATCCTTATCGAAATCGGCGGCGTCGCTGATCACCAGAAACTCGCTATCGAGCCTCACTTCATTTTCGTCGAGCAACTTCAGCGTCTCGCCCGCGCGCGCGCGGCGCACGCCGATCGCGCCGCTCAACTTCGTCGCGTCGAATGCATGCAAGGGCTGGCCAAGTTCGAGCAAGACGTAATTGGTGACGTCTACGAGCAGACTGATCGGTCGCGAACCCGAGCGGCGCAGACGTTCGGCCATCCATAACGGTGTCGGCGCGCTGGCGTCGATGCCTTCGATCAGGCGACCGCAATAGCGCGGACAGTCGGCTCCCGCGTTGAGTTCGACCTTGCGTTCGTTCGTCGTTGCCGCGGCGATCGGCGCGATCGCCGGCAATGCGGCGGCCACACCGAAAATTGCGCCGGCATCGAGCGCAAGCCCGTGCATCGAGAGACAATCAGGACGATTCGGCGTGAGCTTGATTTCGATCGCCGCATCGGGCAAATGCAGATATTCGGCGAGTTTCAAACCGACCGGTGCATCGTCCGGCAATTCCATGAGACCGGATGCATCGGCGTCGATGCCGAGTTCCTTCGCCGAACACAGCATGCCCTGCGACTCAACCCCGCGCAGTGCGGCTTTCTTTATTTGTATACCACTCGACAGTACTGCGCCGATCGTAGCCAGCGGCGCCTTTAGCCCGGCACGCGCATTCGGTGCGCCGCAGACGATCTGCACGGATTCGCCGGCGCCGACCGATACCTGGCAGACGCGCAACTTGTCCGCATTCGGATGCGCTTCGCAGCCAACGATCTGTGCGACGACCACGCCTTCGAGCGCCGCGCCGATGGGTTCGACGCCTTCGACTTCAAGACCGGCCATGGTCAGGCGCTGGCACAGCTCGTCGCGATCGGCCTTGATCGGGACGAATTCGCGCAGCCAGTTTTCGCTGAATTTCATTCTTGTTCTCTACGCAAACTGCTGCAGGAAGCGCACATCGTTCTCGAAGAACGCGCGCAAATCGTTCACGCCGTAGCGCAACATCGCGAAGCGCTCGACGCCCATGCCGAACGCGAAACCGGTGTAGCGCTGCGGATCGATATTGCAGGCGCGCAGCACATTCGGATGCACCATGCCGCAACCAAGCACTTCGAGCCACGAAGCACTGCCGTCCTCACGGTCCCAGCGGATATCGACTTCGGCGCCCGGCTCGACGAACGGAAAATAGCTCGGACGGAAGCGCATTTCGAAATCGCGCTCGAAGAATGCACGCACAAATTCCGCGAGCGTACCCTTGAGATCGGCGAAGCTCGACGTCTCGTCGACGAGCAAACCCTCAAGCTGATTGAACATCGGGCTATGGGTTTGGTCGGAGTCGCTGCGATAAACCTTGCCCGGCGCGATCACGCGCAGCGGCGGCGTACGCCCGGTCATGGCGCGGATTTGCACCGGCGAGGTGTGCGTGCGCAGCAGGCGTCCATCAGGGAAATAGAACGTGTCGTGCATCGCGCGCGCCGGATGATGCGGCGGAAAATTGAGCGCTTCGAAGTTGTGCCAGTCGTCCTCGATCTCGGGACCGTCGGCGACTTCATAGCCCAGCCGCGCGAAAATATCGATCATGCGTTCATACGTGCGCGTGATCGGATGCAGGCTGCCTCGCGCGCAGTTGCGTCCCGGCAAGGTGATGTCGAGTTGCTCGGACGCCAGGCGCTGATCGAGCGCTGCCTGTTCGAGCACTTCGCGCCGCGCGACGATCGCCTCATGCAGGCTTTCCTTGGCGCGGTTGACCTTTTCGCCGTGCGCTTTGCGCTGCTCCGCCGGCAGTTTGCCGAGCGCCTTCAACTGCTCGGTCACCAGCCCCGACTTGCCAAGCACGGATACGCGCAACGCGTCCAGCGCCTCAAGCGAGGATGCGGCGTTGATCTGACTCAGTGCGTGATCAACTTGATTGTCGAGATCGGTCACGGTTCCGCTCACGTGTTGATACGAAATCCACAAATGCAAAGGGGAGCAA
>JAYTQX010000118.1:0-15241 GCA_043746455.1 Pseudomonadota bacterium | reverse complement strand
GCGATCCATCCGATCAGCGGCGAAAAGCTGCCGATCTGGGTCGCCAACTTCGTGCTGATGGGCTACGGCACCGGCGCCGTGATGGCCGTGCCGGGCCATGACGAGCGTGATTGGGAATTTGCGACCAAGTACGACCTGTTCATCAAGATGGTGGTGGTCAACGACGCGGTGCGCGATGCGATCGCCGAACTCGGCCGTGACGCTGCTGGCAATCCCGACGTGATGTCCGCGGCGCTGGGCGTCAGCCAGTCGCTCGATGTGTATGAGGCTCCGGGCGCCTTGAGCGTCGTCGAGGAATTTCAGCGCGATATCGTCGAAAAGGGCGCGTTCACCGACTACGGCACCCTGGTCAACTCCGGTGAATTCGACGGACTCGACTATCGAGGTGCGTTCGACGCGATCGCCGCGTATCTGGAAAAGCAAGGCAAGGGCGCGCGCCGCGTGAACTATCGTCTGCGCGACTGGGGCGTCTCGCGCCAGCGCTACTGGGGTTGCCCGATCCCAATCGTCTATTGCGCGAAATGCGGCGCGGCGCCGGTGCCCGAGGACCAACTGCCGGTGATCCTGCCTGAAGACGTGCAGTTCATGGGCGTGCAATCGCCGATCAAGGCCGATCCGCAGTGGCGCAAGACCACTTGCCCGCAGTGCGGCGGGCCGGCCGAGCGCGAAACCGACACGTTCGATACGTTCATGGAATCGAGCTGGTACTACGCGCGTTATACCAGTCCGGGCGCGGCGACGCAGGTCGACGAGCGTGCGAACTACTGGTTGCCGGTCGATCAGTATGTCGGCGGTATAGAACATGCCATTTTGCACCTTTTATACTTTCGCTTCTATCACAAGCTGATGCGCGATGTGGGCATGGTCAAGTCCGCCGAGCCGGCGACGAATCTGTTGTGTCAGGGCATGGTCATTGCGGAGACGTTCTATCGCGAGCAGGCCGACAGCGGTCGCGAGTGGATCAATCCCGCCGATGTCGAAATCCAGCGCGACGAAAAGGCACGCATCGTCGGTGCATTGCTCAAAACCGAGGGCAAGCCGGTCGAGATCGGTGGCATCGAAAAAATGTCGAAGTCGAAGAACAACGGCGTCGATCCGCAGACGATGGTCGACAAGTACGGCGCCGACACCGTGCGCCTGTTCTCGATGTTCGCCGCGCCGCCCGAGCATTCGCTGGAATGGCGCGAAGCCGGCGTCGAGGGCATGTCGCGTTTCCTGCGCCGCTTGTGGCGCGACCTGCACGTGCATGTGTCGCAAGCCCCTGGGAACGTGGCGACCGAAGGTCGCACTGATTCCCTGCCCCCGCAAAGCGGGGGAAGTGGCCCGGAGGGCCGAAGGGGGAGCGCCGCAGACGTCGATCCCTCCAGGCTGGATACCGCCCAGAAAACGCTGCGCCGCCAGGTGCACGAAACCATCTTGAAGGTGAGCGACGACTACGGCCGCCGGCTGTCGTTCAACACCGCGATCGCGGCCTTGATGGAATTGCTCAATGCGCTCGGCAAATTCGGTGATCTGTCCGATCAGGGCCGCACCGTGCGCCACGAGGCGTTCGAGACCATCGTGCTACTGCTCAATCCGATCACGCCGCATGTCTGCCACGCGTTGTGGCAGCATCTGGGTCATGCCGAGCCGATCATCGAGCAGCTTTGGCCGCAGGTCGATGCTCAAGCGTTGACTAAGAGCGCGGTCACGCTCGCGGTGCAGGTGAATGGCAAGCTGCGCGGACAGATCGAAGCAGCGATCGACGCCGCGCGCGAGGAAATTGAAAAAGCAGCGCTTGCCGAGCCCGGCGTGGCGAAGTTTCTCGAAGGCGTGAGCGTGAAGAAAATCATCGTCGTGCCGGGCAAGATCGTGAATATTGTCGTAGGATGATTGTATGAGCGAGCCAATGCGGGACTCGGGACTCGGGACTCGGGACTCGGAAATCAAATGCGGTGCCAGGCACGGACAAATCAGGGTTTGGGATCTGCTCAAAGCGCTATTGCTGGCTGCTTTTCGCGAGTCCCGAGTCCCGAGTCCCGAGTCCCGGCTTGCACTGTTGTTGTTTCTCTGCAGCTTGCTTGCCGCCTGCGGTTTCCAACTGCGTGGCGAGGTCAAGCTGGCGGCGAACCTGCAGCGCGTATATGTGACGAGTTCGGATACTTACGGTCCGCTCAAGCACAATGTCGAGGCGGCGCTGACGCGCGCGGGCGCGAAGATCGAAAGCGCGCCGGGCGAGGGCATCGCGCAGATCAACATGACCGGCGTCGGCGTGACCACGGTGGTGGCCTCGGTCGGCGCGAATGCGCGCGTGAACGAGTTCAACATGGTCTACCACGTCGATCTGGAAATCAGCGACAGCGCGGGCAAGACGGTGCTTGAGAAACAGGCGGTCGAGCAGATGCGCAGCTTCACCTTCGATCAGACCCAGGCGATCGGCACCGGCTCCGAGCAGGATCTGATCCGCCGCGAGATGGAACGCGACATGGCACAGGCGGTCATGCGCAAGATCGACGTACTCGAGCGCAAGTTCTCGCAGTAAGCGCGAATCCGCGCCACCATGCCGACTACTCTGCCTGCGTTGCGCAAACAATTGACCGGGTCCGAGTTGCGCCCGGCCGATCTTAAACCGGTATATCTACTGGCCGGTGAAGAACATCTGTTGCTGCTCGAGGCCGCGGACGCGCTGCGCGCACGCGCGCGCGAACTCGGCTACAGCGAACGCGAAGTGCTCGACGCGGACGCGAATTTCGACTGGAACGCGTTCAGCCAGAGCGCAAGTTCGATGTCGCTGTTCGCTACACGCAAGCTTATCGACCTGCGCGTGCCGACCGGCAAGCCGGGCAAGGAAGGCGCCGCGGCGATCATCGAATTCTGCGAGCGGCCGCCGCCCGACACGGTGCTGCTGATCACCGCGACGCAGTGGTCGAAAGCGCACGTTACCGCTTGGGTGGCCGCGGTTGAAAAAGCCGGCGTGTTCGTGCCGTTCTGGCCGCTCAAGGCTGACGAACTCACGGACTGGATTGGTCAACGCATGGCCTCGCGCGGTCTGAAGCCGGGTCGCGATGCGATCGACGCGCTGGCCGAGCGCATCGAAGGCAATCTGCTCGCCGCCGCGCAGGAAATCGACAAGCTCGTTCTGCTGCACGGCGACCAACCGCTCGATGCGGCGACACTGGAAGATCTGGTTGCCGACAGTGCGCGCTACGACGTGTTCAAGCTCGCCGATGCCGCGCTCGCGGGCGATGCGGCGCGTGCATTGCGCATCCTTGCGGGGTTGCGCGCGGAAGGCGAGCAGCCCGTCGGTCTGCTCGGTTGGATGCTGATTCAACTGCAGCTGCTCGCGCGTTTGTCCGCTGCACGCGGCAATCCCTCGGCGGCATTCAAGGCCGAGCGCATCTGGCCGGCGCGCGAGGCCCTGTATCGCAAGGCGCTCGCACGCGCCGATCGCGCACACTGGGATGCCTGCCTGATCCAGGCCGCGCGCATCGACCGCATCGGCAAAGGCCGCGAGCTCGACTATGCGCGCAAGGCAGTCGGCGACGCATGGCTCGAATTCGAGCGGCTGCTGGTTGCGATTGCCAAGCCGCGCGCGGGCATGCTGAAAGCCGGATAGTGCATTCAATGCCGCAATGGCCCCCTTCCGGCTGCCGCCACCTTCCCCCGCTGCGCAGGGGAAGGATTCCAACTTGGCCATCGTTTGCCTGTCCCTTCCTCCGAGCAGCGGGGAAACTTCGGCAGGAGAGCCGATGTTTGCAGCGCAAGCTGCCCGTAGGGCTCGCCACATGGACGTGGCGAGTACAAGGTGCCGAAGGCGGAAGGGGGCGATTTTTAGTGCAACATCCGGGTTTGGTTTGCGCATGAAACCCGTCGCAATACTTGGGGGTACTTTCGATCCGGTGCACAACGGTCATCTGCGTGTTGCCTGGGAAGCGGCCGAGGCCTTGAATGCCGAGGTACGCCTGATGCCCGCGCATGTGCCGCCGCATCGGCCCGCGCCGGTCGCCAGCGCTGCGCAACGTGTCGACATGCTGCGCAGCGCGCTGGTGGGGCAATCGCGCCTGGCGCTGGACACGCGCGAACTCGATCGCGCAGGCGCGTCGTACACGGTCGACACGCTGCGCGGAATGCGCGCCGAAATGGGCAATGATCGACCGCTGATTTTGCTGGTCGGCGCAGATGCGTTCGGCGGTTTGCCGACCTGGCGCGAATGGCACGCCTTGTTCGATCTCGCGCATATTGCGATGCTGACGCGTCCGGGCCGCACCGAGCCTTGGCCTGCCGAACTCGTCGCCGAAGCCGCGCCGCGCCGCGCGCGCGCACCGAGTGAACTTAGCGAGTCCGCATTCGGCAGGGTGCTCAGTCTGCCGGTCACGCCACTGGATATTTCCGCGAGCGCGGTGCGCGCGCTGCTCGCCAGCGGGCGCGAACCGCGCTGGCTGATTCCCGACGCGTTGCTGGCCGATCCGGACTTGCTCGCGCCATATCGCGGCTGACACTTCCGCTGTCATCAAATCGGCGTATATTCTGTCGCTGCGGGCATGCGCCCGCCCGTGTCCCAACCTGAGGTGAAACCCCTTTTGGCTACGCCAGCGAAAGCGAAAACTTCCTCCCGGAGTCGCAAGAAAACCGCAACACCCGTCGATCCGGTCGAGCATCTGCGTCAGCGCGTGCTTCTTGCGCTCGACGAACTCAAGGCGAAAGACGTGCACGAAATCGATGTGCGCGGCAAAACCTCGATCGCCGACATCCTCATCATCGCCAGTGGCACCTCGACGCGCCACGTCAAATCCATTGCCGACGAAGTAGTCAAGTACGCCAAGAAGGCCGGCATGATGCCGCTCGGCGTCGAAGGCCAGCGCGAGGCCGAATGGGTGCTCGTCGATCTGGGCGACATCATCGTGCACGTGATGCTGCCGCGCATCCGCGAGTTCTATGGCCTCGAACGTCTATGGACGGTCGGCGACGATATGCCCCAGGCGGCGAATGCAGGCTGATCGTCTCCTTTGAGCTGGTCTCAACGCTGCCGCGATCCTTGTGCTCGTTTCGGTAGGCGCAATAAACGGAACGCGATATGCGCGCCTTTCTGATCGCCGTCGGTGAGCGCATGCCCGCATGGGTAACCGAAGGTTATTCCGAGTATGCCAAGCGTCTGTCGCATGAGTTGCCTTTGCAACTGGTGGAAATTTCCACCAAGTGGCGGGGCAAGAACAATGACCTCGCGCGCGTTGTCGCGGACGAAGGCGCGGCGATGCTTGCAGCGATTCCGAAAGGCGCGCACGTGGTCGCGCTCGATGGGCGCGGCAAATCCTTCAGTAGCGAACAGCTTGCCGAGCAGCTCGCGCGCTGGCGCATGCAGGGCAGCGATCTGGCGTTCCTGATCGGCGGCCCCCAGGGGCTCGCCCCGGCTGCGCTCGATCGCGCGCGGCAGCACTGGTCGCTCGGTCCGGCCACGCTGCCGCATCCGCTGGTGCGCATCATCCTGGCCGAGCAGCTGTACCGCGCGGTCAGTCTGCTCAACAATCATCCCTATCACCGCGCCTGAACAGATTCTGGTCTTTGCTCATGCTCTATCTTGCGTCCCGATCCCCGCGCCGCCGCGAACTGCTCGAACAGGTCGGCTTGCGTTTCGGCACGGTGCCGATCGACGTGCCGGAGGTGCGTGCACCCGGCGAGCCGCCGGAGGACTATGTGAGCCGCGTGGCACGCGAAAAGGCTGGCGCAGGCTTGCTGCAATTGTCCGGTGTCGGCGGCGCCGTGGTGCTCGGCGCGGATACCGAAGTAGTGCTCGACGATGAAGTGTTCGGCAAGCCGCGCGACCGCGCGCATGCGATCGCGATGCTGCGGCGTTTGTCGGGACGCACGCATCGGGCGATCTCGGCGGTGTGGTGCGTCAGCGCGGGGCGCGAGGAACATGCGCTGAGCATTACCGAGGTGACGTTCGCCACGCTCGACGATGCCGACATCGCCGCCTACGTCGATACCGGCGAGCCGATGGACAGGGCGGGCGCCTACGCGGTGCAGGGCAGGGCGGCGGCATTCATCAGTCGGCTCGACGGCAGTTACTCGGGTGTGATGGGCTTGCCGATGTTCGAAACGATGGGCTTGTTGCGGCGATTCGGGATTGCCGCGTGCGCATGAACCAGGGCCCGCGGCGCGATTCGACAAACGCCGCCCGGCCAAGCTATAAACACGGTAAGAAAAATTCGCGAAGTATCTGCCGTGTCTGAAGAAATCCTGATCAACGTCACTCCGCGCGAAACCCGCGTGGCAGTAGTCGAAAATGGCATGCTGCAGGAAGTGCATATCGAACGTGCGCTGCGCCGCGGCTATGTCGGCAATATCTATCGCGGCCGCGTCAGCCGTGTCATGCCCGGGATGCAGGCCGCGTTCGTCGAAGCGGGTCTCGAGCGGGCTGCGTTCCTGCACGCGAACGATATCGTGCGCGCGCTGCCCGCGTTGATCGTTGAGGGTGCGGAGAATGGTCCGGTGCCGACGCCGCCGATCAGCGAGCTCGTACACGAGGGCCAGGACATCGTCGTGCAGGTGGTCAAGGACCCGATCGGCAGCAAGGGCGCGCGCCTGACCACGCACCTGTCGATCCCGTCGCGTTATCTGGTGCTGTTGCCATACGCGAAGATGATCGGCGTCTCCGTGCGCATCGAGGACGAGAGCGAACGCGCGCGCCTGAAGGAATTGCTGCTCGAGCTGGCCGGCGAGGAGCATTTGGGCTACATCGTGCGCACCAATGCCGAAGGACAGACGCGCGAGGCGCTGGCCGAGGACGTCGCCTATCTGAGCCGGGTCTGGCAGTCGATCCGCGACAACATGGCGAGCGTTGGCGTCGGCCAGCGCGTTTACGAGGACCTGTCGCTGCCCCTGCGCGCGCTGCGCGACCTCATGCGCAGCGACGTGGAGAAGCTGCGCGTGGATTCGCGCGAGACGTTCGACAAGACCGTGAGCTTCACCCGCCAATTCATGCCCGAGCTGGCCGAGCGCATCGAGCACTATTCCGGCGAGCGGCCGATTTTCGATTTATACGGGGTCGAAGACGAGATTCAGCGTGCGCTCAAGAAGGAAGTGCCATTGAAGTCGGGTGGATACCTGATTATCGACCAGACCGAAGCAATGACGACCATCGATGTAAACACCGGCGCCTTCCTCGGCCATCGCAACCTCGAAGAGACGGTGTACAAGACCAATCTCGAGGCGGCGCAAGCCGCCGCGCGCCAACTGCGCCTGCGCAATCTCGGCGGCATCATCATCATCGACTTCATCGACATGACCGATGCCGAGCACAAACGCCAGGTGCTGCGTTTCCTGGAGAAGGCGCTGGTCAAGGATCACGCCAAGACCATGGTGTACGAGATGTCGCATCTGGGTCTGGTCGAAATGACGCGCAAGCGCACGGTCGAGAGCCTCGAACGGCAACTGTGCGAACCCTGTCCGGCTTGCGAAGGCCGCGGCAACGTGAAGACCTCGGAAACCATCACCTACGAGATCTTCCGCGAAATCACGCGCGCGGTACGCCAGTTCGATGCGGAGAAACTGCTGGTGCTCGCAGCGCCCCGGGTGGTCACGCGCATCCTCGACGAAGAATCCGCCGCCGTCGCCGAACTCGAGGAATTCACCGGCAAGACGATCCGTTTCCAGCCCGAAGAACACTACGCGCAGGAGCAGTACGATGTGGTGTTGCTGTAATTGCCGGGACTCGGGCCTCGGGGCTCGGGACTCGGGAAAAGCAAGGCCACTAGACCGGGATGCTTGGCGCAATAGCGACAGGTACGCTCCTTCCGAGCCCCGAGTCCCGAGTCCCGAGTCCCGTCTTCGCCTTGAGGGCTGCCCATGACTCAAGGGCGCCGCCGCCTGCACCGTGCTCGCCTGTGGTTGTCGGGACTGCTTGCGGCGGCGATCATCATGATCGGCATCTGCATCGGCCTGATCCAGCTCGCGCTGCCCTGGGTGGCCAGCCATCCCGAAAAGGTCAGCGCGCTGCTGAGCGAACGCCTGCACCGGCCGGTGACGATCGACCGCGTCGACACGCATTGGGAACGCAATGGTCCCTTGCTCAACCTGACCGGCTTGCATCTGGGCGCGGCCAAACCCGGCGCGCTGCCTCTGACGATCGCGAGTGCGGGTATAAAACTGAACTTTTTCGCATGGCTGCGACGCAATGCGAGCTGGAACGAGTTTCGGCTTGCGGGGATCGAAGTCGATCTGGTGCGCGACGCGGATGGTCAGTGGCAATTGCATGGCATGGACGGCAGCGCAGGTGACGACAAAGGCTTCAGCCTCGACGACAATCCGCTGTTCGGCCTCGGCACGCTGGTACTGCGCGACGCGCGCCTGAACATCGACGATGTGGCGCACGACAAACACTTCAAGCTAGGTGCCGACGAAGCGCGCTTGATCAATCAGGGCGATCGTCATCGTCTGGTCACGCGCGTGAAGAATCTCGCCACCGCATCGCCGCCGATCGATGCGGTGATCGAATATTCCAGCGCCGATCGCTCGGGCCGCGCCTATCTCGGTGGCAAGGATCTCGATCTCGCCGCGATCCTGCGTGGCTACCCGCTGGCGGGGCTGGTGCTCGATCGCGGCAAGGGCCGCGGGCAGTTCTGGGCATGGGTCGAGCAGGGCGAACTGAGCCGGGTGCGCGCCGAGATCGATCTGGCCGACATGGTGCTGGAGACGCGAACCTCGATCGCGCTCGACGACAAACACAGTTATTCCCCGCACATCAGTTTCGATCGAGTCGCATTCGGCGCGCGCTGGCAGCGCGAAACCGATGGCTGGAGCGCCGACATCGCCGATCTCGTCGTTGAACGCCAAGGCGTTGGCGCGAATACCGGCGCGGCGCACCTGCGCCGGAGCGCCGACATCGCCGAAAACGCGCCCGAATATGCGGCCACCCTGAGCGCCATCGACATCGGTGCGGTGACGAGCACGGCGATGCTGATCGACACCTTGCCCGCCGGAGTGCGGCGCTGGCTTTATGCGGGCAATCCAGACGGCAGCCTCAGCCTGGCGACAGTGCGCTATGTCGATGCGCAGAACTACGATGTTGCTGCGAGCTTCGACGCGTTCGCCTGGCATTCCGTCGACAAGCTGCCCGGTCTGAATGGATTCAGCGGTGTGTTGCGTGGCGATCAGGACGCGCTCAGCGTCGATCTGCCGCAGCACAACGCGGTGAGCGTGTCCGTGCCGCGGGTGTTCCGCCAAACGCTGGCTTTCTCCGATCTGTCTGGGAGCATCGTCGCCTATCGTGGCGACGCTGCGTGGCGCGTGGAGACCGATGCGCTGGCCTACGAGGGCGCGAACGAGGGCAAGACCTATGGCGGCGAGCTGCGCGGCGCAGTCGAGATCGCCGACGACGGTACGCGCCCGACGCTGGATCTGTACAACGTGCTCACCCACGCCGAGGTGCCCGCCTCGCATCTGTTCTGGCCGATCAATATCATGCCGCCCAGTGCCGTCACCTGGCTCGATCGCGCGCTCGCCGGTGGACGCATCGTTGGCGGACGCGCGGTATTTCGCGGCAATCTCGGCGACTGGCCGTTCCGCAACAACGCCGGCCGCTTCGAGGGGGTGGCCGAAGTCGAGGACTTCCGCCTCAAGTACCTTGCCGACTGGCCCGCCGTCGAACACGGCCACGCGCTGACAGATTTCGTCAACACCGGCCTGCACGTCGACGTCGATGCGGGCATTGCACAAGGCAACAAGATCAACAAGGCCAGTGTCGACATTACCGACTACGGCGAAGGCACGCTCGATGTGAGCCTCAGCGGACAAGGCGGCGGGCGCGATCTGCTCGGCTTCGTCAAGTCGACGCCGCTGGGCACGAAGTTCGCCGATGCCCTGCAGGGCGTCGACGTAGACGGGCGCGGCAAAGTCGATTTCAACCTGCATGCGCCGATGAAGCCGATCGAGAGTTTCACGCTGGACGGAAAAGCCGTGCTCGAAGCCGCGAATCTGAGCGATGCGAAATACGCCCTGCGCTTTGACAACGCGAACGGCCCGCTGCGTTTCAACCGCAGCGGCTTTTCCGCCGACGAACTGACGACGACGTTTCACGACAAACCGGCGAAATTTTCGCTCGCGGTCGGCGGTTACGTCGCCAATACCCAGCACGTAGTCGAGGCGAAAGTCGAGACGCGCCTGCCGGTCGGCAATGTGCTCGACTATGCGCCGGCGCTGAACGAATACCAGAAGTATACAACCGGCGATGCGAACTGGACCGCGTTGTTCAGCATAGATCAGGATGCCGAACAGGGCCGCAAGGCGACCGATAGCGGCCAGCGCCTCACCCTGACCTCGGATCTGCGCGGGGTGCGCATCGATCTGCCGCAACCGCTCGCCAAATCCGCCGACAGTGCACTGCCGCTGAAACTGGTCCTGACCCTGCCGTTCATCGGCGCCGATCTCAATCTGCGCCTCGGCGATATCCTGACGATGCGCGGACGCCTGCCGGCACTGACTGCACCGTTCGTCGCCAATGTGCAGTTCGGCGGCGAGGCGAAGGCGGCCTTGCCCAAGGCGGGAATGACGATCGCCGGCGCTGCGAGTCAGGTCGATATATCCGGCTGGATGGATTTCGCCAGCAACGGTACCGGGAGCAACGAAGGCGTGCTCGAGCGCATCGATCTGCGCACACTCTCGGTGCAGGCCTGGGATCGTTCGTTCGGCGAGGGCAATATCAGTCTGACCACGCGCGCGGACACCACCGAACTCGCCTTCAACGGCGCGAACATCGAGGGAAGTTTGAATATTCCGCGCAAGGATCTGCATCAGCGCGGGATCAGTGCGGATCTGCAGCGGCTTTACTGGCCTGCAGGGCCGGAGCCGGTGCCGGGTGCGCCCGCACAGGATGAGGCGACGTCGCCGCTGAACCCCGCGGCGATTCCGCCGCTGCATATCCACATCGGCGATTTCCATCTTGGCAAGGCGAACTACGGCGAGGCGACGATGGAAAGCGTGCCGATCGCCGACGGCATGCACTTCGATCAGATGACCACGCATTCACCCGATATCGACATGCGTGCGCACGGCGACTGGACGCGCAGGAACGGCTACCACCGCTCTACTTTCGGCATCGACCTGTCCGCACAGAACCTCGGTCACATGCTCGACGCGCTCGGCAGTCCCGGCCTGATCGACGGTGGTCAGATCGTTGCGCATATCGACGCGAGCTGGGCAGGACCGCCATCGGCATTCGCGCTCAACAAGATCAACGGCGGCGCGCTCAAGGTGAACATTGCAGCGGGGCGCATTCCGGATGTCGAACTCGGCGCGGGGCGCATCGGCGGCCTGCTCAATCTGGCGGCGATTCCGCGCCGGCTGGCGTTCGACTTCGGCGATCTGTTCAACAAGGGCTACAGTTTCGATTCGATCGCCGGCACGTTTACCCTGACCGACGGCTACGCCTATACCGAGAATCTCGAAGTCAAAAGCCCGACCGCAGACATGCGCCTGAAAGGCAGCATGGGCCTGAAAACGCGCGACTGGGATCAGATCGTCGAAGTCACCCCGCATGTCGGCGGTTCGCTGCTGGTGGGCGGCGCTCTTGTCGGCGGGCCGGTCGGCGCTGCTGCGGGTGCGGTGCTGCAGACGGTGTTCAAGAACCAGATCAATGCCGTCACCCGGGTCGATTACAAGGTGACCGGCACCTGGGACAAGCCCAGCATCGTCAAGGTCGCCAGCATCAGCGCGAATCCGAAAAAGACGCCAGCGAATCCCGCTGCGGCGATGAAGAAAACTACGCCCGCAGCGGACTGAGCCGCGCCTAGTGCGCGATGCGCAACACGAGCAGAGTTTGGTCGTCGTTGCCCAGCGCGCCACCTTGGTGCGCCTGCACGGCAGCGACCAGCGCGTTGCATAGCGCCTGTGACGATTCGGCAGGACCCTTCGCGGCGAACTCGCGCAGGCGCTCGATGCCGAATTCGCGCCCTTGCGCATCGCGCGCCTCGACGATGCCGTCGGTATACAAAATCAGGATATCTCCTCTTTCCGCATTGTATACATTGTTCTGGTACTCATAGTCGCGCAAGACGCCGAGCGGAATCTGATCGCTTTCACCGAGCAGTTGGGTCGCATCGCCGCGCCGCAGCAGCAGCGGCGGGTGACCTGCACTGAGATAACTCAGGACGCGCGTATCCGGCCGGTAGATCAGGGCGAACACGGTCATGAAATGGCCGCGGTTGCGGCGTGAAAAGAAGTAGCGATTCGCGTACGAGATGGCCGCGGCCGGAACGCCTTCGTCGCCCTGGTAGGTGCGCAGGATCGCATCGAACTGCACCGCCTCGGCTGCGGCGGCGACACCGTGCCCGGAGACGTCGCCGATGATGACGCCCCAGATGTCCCTGCCGTCCGCAACAAAATCCGGCGGCGCGAACGCGGTGAGATTGCTCATTTCGTAATAATCGCCCGCCGCAGTCGCCGCGGGCTGCCAGTGCACCGCATAGTCGAGTCCGGCGATTTGCGGATTGTCCGGCAGCAGCAGTTTCTGGATATCGGCCAGGCCCTCGATTTCGTGGCGCTGGCGGCGGGTCTCGGTGGTCAGCGCTCGCAGCGCGATAGGGCGCACGATCAGGCTGGCGGCGAGGTTGACGTGCAGCAGCAGGCGGTCGCGGTCGACCTGGGCGAAGCGCTGCGCGAGCGTGCTGCCGAACACAAGCCAGTGACTGAGTTGGCCATCGTTGGCAAGCGGCACCGCGAGCACGCTGGCCGGCGCGAACAACGCCTGCGCCAGCGGCAAGCTGCGCTCGATCGGCGCTACGGCAACTACATGCGCCTGCGTTGCGTCGATCAAGCGTGCGGCGAGCGCGTCGTCGAACAGCGGTAATTCGCCGTGATCGCCGCCGGGGTTTACGTTCGCCATGTGCTCGGTGCCGTCCGGACCGATCAGTCCGGTCAGGCGGCAACGTCCGGGACCCTGTTCGCGGACCAGCAGCAGGGCCAGTGAGCAATCCGGAAAGTCGACCGCAAAATACGCATGCAGGGCGAGCAGAGCCGCGCGCGAATCGCCGTCAAAGGCGCTCAGCTTGAGTACGCGTTCGAACAGTGGCGTGGCCGGCATGCGGCCATTGTGACTTATGCGCCCTGTTGCGTCATGCAGCCGCTACGCGCACTTGATCGACCGCGGATGCGGCGCAGATGCCGCATCCCCGAACACGGGTCGATGTCGAATCAGAACGGTCGCGCGAGGCGCTTCGATTCTAGCGGCGTGCGAAACAGCAGCGGCTTGACCTCGGCTTCGAAACGCGGGCGCTGCGCCTGTTCGACGATGCCCGTCACCACGGCGTGGTGCGGCGATTTATCGCAAACCGGATCGGCCGTCGCGGGATCCTGCGCGAGCATATAGGCCTGACAGCGGCAGCCGCCGTAATCTTTTTCGCGCTCCGGGCAACTGACACAGGGCTCCTTCATCCAGCCGGTGCCGCGATAGCGGTTGAAGCCTTCGGACTCGTACCAGATTTCACGCACGCTGCTGTCGCGCACATTCGGGAATGCCAGGCCCGGCAGCATGCGCGCGGTGTGGCAGGGCAACGCGGTGCCGTCAGGTGCGATGGTCAGGAAAATATTGCCCCAGCCGTTCATGCATTTCTTCGGGCGCGTTTCGTAGTAGTCGGGCACGACGAAGATCAGTTTCATTTTGCTGCCGAGCTTTTCGCGCCAGTGCTGCGTGACTTCCTCGGCGCGCTGCAACTGTTCGCGCGTCGGCAGCAGCTGATCGCGATTGACGTGCGCCCAGGAATAGAACTGCACATTGGCCAGTTCGAGGTATTGCGCGTCGAGTTCCACCGCGAGTTCGATGATGCGCTCGATATGATCGATGTTGAGTCGGTGGATCACGCAGTTCATCACCATCGGCCAGCCATGCTGCTTGATCGAGGCGGCGGCCTTGCGCTTGAGATCGAAGGTGCGCGTCGAAGACAGGAAATCGTTCACTTCGCGCGTCGAATCCTGAAACGACAACTGGATATGGTCGAGGCCCGCGGCTTTCAATTTTTCCGCGCGCTGTTCGTTGAAACCGATACCCGAGGTGAGCAGGTTCGTGTAGTAGCCGAGGCTGCGCGCCTCGGCGACCAGGATTTCCAGATCGTCGCGCTGCAGCGGTTCGCCGCCGGAGAAACCGCATTGCACCGCGCCGAGCGCGCGCGCCTCGCGCAGCACGCGTAACCAGTCGTCGGTGGACAGCTCCTTGTCGATGTCGGCGAAGTCGACCGGGTTGAAGCAGAACGCACAGTGCAGAGGGCAGCGGTAGGTGAGTTCAGCGAGCAACCAGTGCGGCGGACCGATTGGCGCAGCTGCAATGGCTGGCACGACGTTTTGCGCGACGCCTTCAGCGGCGATCACGGCGCTCATGCGATTTCCACCCAGTGCTGTTTCGCGGCGATTTCCAGAAACGCGAGCACGTCGCCCAACAGTCCGCTCGTTTCGAAAGCCTTTTCCAACGCCTCGACGATGTCGCTCACGGCCTTCGCACCGTCGCAGCGCTTCAGAATTTCGCCGGCGCTGCCGTTGAGTTTCACCATGCCTTCGGGATAGAGCAGGACATGCGCATTCTGCGCCGGTTCCCATTGCAGCCGGAAATGCGTAGCGATGCGCGGGATGCTGCCGGCGTCGATCGCGGTCGCCGTGGTCACGACGCAACTCCGTATTTCAGCGCCATCGCATCGTTCATCGTCCACAGGATGTCGAGCTTGAACTGCAGGATATCGAGCGCGCGTTCCTGCAGTGCGGGCGTATTGAAATAGCCGAGCGTCACCGCGAGCGCCTGCTCGACATCGCGCCGCGCCTGCGTCGTGCGGTTGCGGAAATACTGCAGGCCTTCCGATTCGATCCACGGATAGTGCTCGGGCCAGTTCGCCAGGCGCTCCTTGTGGATTTTCGGCGCGAACAATTCGGTCAGCGACGAACACATCGCTTCCTGCCACGGCGCGCGCCGCGCGAAATTCACATAGGCATCCACCGCGAAACGCACGCCGGGTACGACATGGCGCAGATCGTCGATTTCTTCACGCGCGAGGCCGACCGCCAGTCCGAGCCGCAGCCAGGCTTCGATGCCGCCGGCGTCGTCGCCATGGCCGTCGTGGTCGATAATGCGCTGGATCCACTCGCGTCGCATCGCGCGATCCGGACAGTTTGACAAGACCGCCGCGTCCTTGATCGGAATCGCGATCTGGTAGTAGTAGCGGTTCGCGACCCAACCGCGAATCTGTTCGCGCGTCGCACGCCCTTCGTTGAGCATGCGATTGAACGG
>JAYTQX010000117.1:0-5103 GCA_043746455.1 Pseudomonadota bacterium | reverse complement strand
CCAACGCGTTGGACCAGCCGGTACATCAGCGCATAGGCAAACCCGGTGCAGAGCACACCCAGCGTAATCGCGCAGGCCCACGATTTGAGCGGGATCGACGCTGTCGGCCAGGTCCACCACGCCAGCGGCGCAACAAAAATCGTCGAGCACGTCAGCGTGCCGGCCGCGATGGCGCCCGGCGGCAAGTCGGTCAGATAACGTCTGACGAGATTGATCGCGACGCCGTAGCACAGCGACGCGAGCGTGCCAGCCAGGGCGGCCTGCCCGACATTGGCGCCCGAGGTGCGTCCGCTTGCGAGCACGACGACGCCGACAAACCCGCCGACCACGGCGAGTGCGCGCCAGGTATCGATGCGCTCACCGAATGCGACGAAGCTGACGAGTATGGTGAACAACACGGTCATGCTGTTGCTGATCGCGCCGATGCCGGCCGGCGCGCGTTCCGCACCCCAGGCGAACAATACGAATGGAATCGCCGAGTTGAGCGCGCCGACGAGAGCGAAGCGCAGCCAGTGAGAGCCACGTAAGCGATCGCGCACGCGCCACAGGAACGGCAACAGAATCAGCACGCCGAACACCAGGCGCGTCTCGACAAGCGCCACCGGCCCGAAATCGCCGGCGGCGACGCGCATGAACAGGAACGAGCCGCCCCAGATCGCGCCGAGCAGGGTCAGTTCGGCCGCGCTGAGCCAGTCGCGTGGCGCGGGAGCCAAGTCGACTGGCGAGCCCGGTACGGCACTACCCTCCTGCGCTTGGACGCTCTCGCTCGTGGATGCCATGGTCGACTCACCTTTCACGCGAAGAATCGCATTGTCCTTTAATCCTTGCAGCGGGCAAGCGCCACTTCTTCACCCGGCCTTGGCACCAATCGGTACGTACAGATGACATTCGTAACGTGACAGCCGGCGAGCTGGGAGCTAGCTTAGGGAACCTCTGAATAAGTCGTGTCATCCTCGCGAAAGCGGGGATCCAGCTCTACCGCAAAGCGCTGAAAACTGGATGACCAGCCATTCGGCTGTTGAAAACCCCGCTTTCGCGGGAATGACGAGCTTCGACTTATTCAGAGGGTTCCTTAGGCGTCGAAGCCAACGCCAAATTTAGTATTGGTGCGAGAACCATCATGTCCACGCTTGCCGTAAATACACGCGCGACCATTATCCCCTCGCTGCGCTACCGCAATGCGCTTGCCGCGATCGACTGGCTGTGCCGCGCGTTCGACTTCGAGAAGCATGCGGTTTACGCCGACAACGACATCGTGCATCACGCGCAGCTCACGTTCGGCAACGGCATGATCATGCTCGGCTCGGTCGACATTGTCAGCGCGTGGAGCGGCCGTATCGCCCAGCCTGACGAAATTGGCGGTCGCGAAACGCAATGTCCCTGTGTCATCGTCGCCGACTGCGATGCGCACTGCGCGCGGGCGAAGGCGGCGGGCGCCGTGATCGTCGATGAACTGGAAACCAAGGACTACGGCGGCAAAGGCTACAGTTGCCGCGATCTCGAAGGCCATTTGTGGTGGTTCGGCGAATACGATCCCTGGGCTGCAGAGTCGCACGCATCATGAGCGATTTGTTCCCTGCCACAGCGAGTCCTCGCATCCGCGTCGGCATCGGCGGTTGGACATTCGCGCCCTGGCGCAACAATTTCTACCCGGCGAAATTGCAGCAGCGGCGCGAACTGGAATACGCCAGCCGTCAGCTCACTGCGATCGAGATCAACGGCACTTACTATGGTGCGCAGAAACCGGCTATCTATGCGAAATGGCGCGAAGAAACACCTGATGGATTTATTTTCTCGCTCAAGGCGCCGCGCTACACGACCGATCGCAAAACCCTCGCCGACGCCGGCAAGACCATCGACGATTTCGTGTTCGGCGGCCTTGCCGAACTTGGCGACCGGCTCGGTCCGATCCTCTGGCAACTGCCGCCGTACAAGGCGTTCGAGCGCAGCGATCTGGCCGCTTTCCTTGACCAGCTACCGCGCGATCTCGACGGCTACGCGCTGCGCCATGTGCTCGAAGTGAGACACGCCACATTCATGTGCGCCGAGTATCTTGAACTGGTGCACAAATACCGGGTGCCTACCGTATTCACCGATTCGCCGAAATACCCTTCGTTCGCCGACGTCACCGGCGACTTTGTCTACGCGCGGCTGATACGCAGCGAGGCGGCAGTCGAAACCGGCTACCGCGCGAACGATCTCGACGCCTGGGCACAACGTGCCCGTGCATGGTCTACCGGCGCAGACCCGGGCGACCTGCCGCACGTGCAAACCAGCGCGGAGGGTGGCGGCAAAAATATAAAACCGCGCGATGTATATATTTACTTCATCAGCAGCGCGAAGGAACGCAACCCGGCTGCGGCGATGGCGCTGATCGAGCGCATCGCAAGCTAGTCGCGCAGCCAATTCGGCCACTTGGAACTATCGTCGGTTAGCAGTATCGAAGTAAAACTGATCACACACGAGGAGGATTTATGAACTATGTCGATGGGGTAGTCATACCGGTGCCGAAGAAAAATCTCGCCGCTTATCGCCGCATGGCGAAGACGTCGGGCAAGGTTTGGCGCGAACACGGCGCGCTGGAATACACCGAATGCGTTGCCGACGACGTAAAACCCGGCAAAGCGACTTCATTTCCGCAAGCGGTAAAACTGAAACCCGATGAGGTCGTGGTGTTTGCGTGGATTGTCTACAAGTCGCGCGCACAGCGCGATCGCACGATGAAGAAGGTGATGGCCGATCCGCGCCTGGCGTCGATGATGAATCCCAAATCGTTGCCCTTCGACGGCAAGCGGATGTTCTGGGGCGGGTTCAAGGAGATGGTCAAAGTCTGATCGCGACGCCAGGCACTGCCACTGCGCTGCTGGAGCGCGAAATTCGGCGTGGCTGCCGCGTTCATTCGCGTCATTGGCGGCGTAGAATCTCCCGTGTTGGCCGATGCATCGTATCGGCTAACAGATGCGTGCACTCCGAATTCATATCGAGGAAAACGTATGACCAATTCGCTCAAACCGTTCGTCCGCAGCCGGTTCCATCGCACTGCCGCGATAGTGCTTTTGGCCGCTGCGTCGGCACCTGCGTGCGCCATCACCTTCGGCACAGCGGACGGTAACGCGCATCCGTTTGTCGGCTCGATGGTCGTGAGTATTCCCGGCGAAGGCGTGTTTCAGTGGTGCTCGGGCACGCTGATATCGCCCAACGTTTTCCTTACCGCGAGTCATTGCACCCAACCGGTCGCGCAATTTCTGATCGACAATCCAGGCTCTGCTTTCCTCGTCACTTTCGATCCGGTCATCGACACGACCGGCACGACCGGTACGTTCTATACCGGCACGCCGCACACCAATCCGCTCTACGGCAGCGGTCACAACGACGACCCGCACGACGTCGCCGTGATCGTCCTCGATCAGGCGCCGCCGATCACGCCGGCGATGTTGCCGGCGGCGGGTCTGCTCGACACGCTCAAGGCCAACCACTCGTTGTCGTCCACGCGCTTTACCGCGGTCGGCTACGGCAGCACACGCGATTCGATCAAGAAGGGCCCGCAGGGCATCGACGAGTCCAACGTGGCGCGCCAGCAGGTGGACCAGAGCTTCTCGTCGCTGATGACGGCCTGGGTGGATTTTACGATGCTGCCAACCGGGTCCAACGATAGCGGCGGCACCTGCTACGGCGATTCCGGCGGCCCGCATTTCCTGCACGTCGGCGACGTCGAGACGACCATCGTCGTGGCGACCACGATTACCGGCGACACGCAGTGCAAGTCGCTGGACAAGGACTACCGCATGGACACGCCGTCCGCGCGCGATTTCCTCGGGCAGTTCGTCACCCTGCCCTGATCCGCAGACACGACGCTCGCGACCGCGGGCGTCGTTGCTGGCCGCTACTCGACCGGCCTGACAACTGTCATCCGCGATGCCTGCAATTCGGGAGTAACCAGTGCGTTTGCCGCATGCTAACTTGTGCGCCTTCCCTGCCGCTGGAGCGCACTATGCATGACCTGACCCAGGGCTCGATTCCCAAACACATCATCCAGATGGCGGTGCCGATCGCGGTCGGCATGCTGTTCCAAACGCTATACCTGCTCATCGACCTGTACTTCGTCGCGCGCATCGGCGATGCGGCCATTGCCGGCGTCGGCGCGGCCGGTAACCTGACCTTCGTCGTGATGGCGCTGACCCAGGTACTCGGCGTCGGCACCGTCGCGCTGATCGCGCAGGCGGTTGGGCGCAAGGATCATGACGATGCAAACCTCGTCTTCAATCAGAGCCTGCTGATCGCCACGTTGTGCGCGGCGCTCACCATCGTCGCTGGCTACTTCTGCATCGGCCCTTACATGCGCACGCTCGGCGCCGACGCGGCGACGCAAACCGCCGGCATCGATTATCTCAACTGGTATCTGCCCGGTCTCGCCTTGCAGTTCGCGATCGTGGCGATGGGCTCGGCGCTGCGCGGCACGGGCATCGTCAAGCCGACGATGATGGTGCAGATGCTGACGGTCGTGCTCAACGCGATCCTTGCGCCGGTGCTGATCGCCGGCTGGGGCACGGGCCACGCGCTCGGCGTCGCTGGCGCCGGTCTTGCGTCGACGATCTCGATCGCTGCGGGCGTCGTGCTGCTGGCCTTGTACTTCGTGAAACTGGAAAAATTCGTCGGCTTCGAGCGGCACCTGTGGGCGCCGCGTCTGGAAACCTGGACCCGCATCCTGAGCATCGGTCTTCCCGCCGGCGGCGAGTTCGCGCTGATGTTCGTCTACATGGCGGTGATCTACACGCTCATCCGCGATTTCGGCGCCGTGGCGCAGGCTGGCTTCGGCGTCGGCGGCCGCGTCATGCAGGCGATCTTCCTGCCGGCGATGGCCATCGCATTCGCAACCTCGCCCGTCGCTGCGCAGAACATGGGCGCGGGCTTGTTCGACCGCGTACGCGGCACGTTTCGCGCCGCGGTCGGCATCGGCAGCGCAATCATGCTGGTGCTCACCTTGATCTGCCAGATCAAGCCGGAGTGGTTCATGCGCTGGTTCACCCAGGACCCAGCCGTGGTCGCCGTCGCTGCGGAATTCCTCGGCTACATCTCGTGGAATTTCGTCGCGCAGGGCATCGT
>JAYTQX010000116.1:0-3950 GCA_043746455.1 Pseudomonadota bacterium | reverse complement strand
CCCGGATATACGGCGCATGCTTCTGATCCAGAAAGCATTCGCGGAAGGCACGCGTGCCTTCAGCTACTACGCCGCGACGCTGGTGGATCGGGTCGAGCGCTCGCCCGACGCCGACGAGCGCAAGCGCGCGGACGAACTGCTTTCGTTCCTGATCCCGATCGTCAAGGGCCTGCTCACCGAGCTGGCCAACGAATGCACCTATCACGCGGTGCAGATTTACGGTGGCCACGGCTACATACGCGAAACCGGCATCGAGCAGTTCGCCCGCGATGCGCGCATCACCACGATCTACGAAGGCACAACCGGCATCCAGGCGCTGGATCTGCTCGGGCGCAAGATTTTGCAGACGCAAGGCGTGGGATTGCAACACTTCCTCGAGGAAATCGGCGCGTTCTGTCAGGCCAATTCGGGCAATGCAGCCTTGTCCGAGTTCATCGCACCGGTCGTGGCGGCGGTGGAGGAATGGGGCGAGCTGACCCAGGCGATCGGCAAGCGCGCGCTGGCAAACGCAGACGAGGTGGGCGCGGCGGCGGTGGATTTCCTGTTTTATTCGGGTTACATCGCACTCGCTTATTTCTGGGCGCGCAGCGTGGCTGCGGCCGATGCGTCGGCGCAGTCTGCGCAGTTCAAGCAGACCAAGCGCGATACCGCGCGCTTCTATTTCGCCCGCATTCTGCCGCGCACCCTGGCACACGCCGCAGCGATCCGCGCCGGCGCGGACAGCCTGCTGGCGATGGCAGACGAACAATTTGGTTAAGCGAAGCATGTATCGTCAACCCGGCTACTCGCTCCTGGATCGCAGGCGGATCAGCGCCTTGCGTCTTTGCATGTCCCGCTGCTTTATCCCGGCGACCGGCCCAGGATGCCCGGGAAAGTGTAATTCTATAAAATGCGCTAAGATCGTACCGCCGCCATGAACGACGCCGCACCCGAATCCACCACGCACATCCGTCTCGCGCATGCCGACGACGACGAGTTCATCCTCGACCTCGCCGATCGCTTCGCAGAATTCGATCTGCCGGCGTGGCGCAAGCGCAACGAGACGCTGGCGGGAATCCGTCGCGATATCGAGCATCACCTGCGCACGTTGCCGCCCGCCTCGCACCTGTTCGTGGCCGAGGACGAAGATGGCGAGCGCGCCGGGTTCCTGCATCTGCAGACGCGCAAGGATTTCTTCACCGGTGCGCAGAATTGCCACATCGCCGACCTCGCGGTTGCGTCCGACTACGAGAGCCACGGCGTAGCCGGGGCGCTGCTGCAATTCGCCGAGCGCTGGGCCAAGGAGCACCGCTGCCGCTATCTCACCCTCGGTGTGTTTCCGGGCAACGAACGCGCGCGCGCGCTGTACGAACATCATGGCTTCGGTGTCGAAATTCTGAGCATGGCCAAGCCGATCAAATAGGCCGACGAGCAACCGTGAGCGTTCCCACTCCCGCTATCGTGCAGGCGATGCAGCGCGCTTCGGCGCTGCTGCAAGCGGGCAATTTCCCGCTTGCGCGCGCCACGCTCGAACAGATCGTGCAGACCGCGCCGCGGTTCGTCGAGGCGCATCGTCTGCTCGCCGGCGCACTGCAAGCACTCGGCGATGTCGCCGGTGCCGAACGCACGCTGCGTAACGCCGTCGCCATCGAACCGCGCTGGGCACCCGCGCAAGCCGCGCTCGGCGAGTTGCTCGCCAACAGTGGCCGTGCGGACGTAGCCGAGCGTCCCTTGCGCCTAGCGCTCGCGAGCGGACAGAGCTATCCGCGCGCCGCGCTGGTACTCGCGCGCCTGCTCAACGATGCGAATCGATCGGCGGAGGTGCTCGAGGTCACGGCGCCATTCGCCGCTGCCGTGCAGGCCGACTTCGATCTGCTGACCCAGCGCGCGACCGCCCTAGCCGCACTGGGCCGGCATGACGAAGCGATCGCGCTTTACCGTCGCATCGTCGTCGCGCTGCCGAATCACGCCGGCGCCGAACTCAATCTTGCGGCTGCGCTCGATGTGGCAGGTCGACATGGCGAAGCGGAGTCGGCCGCACGCCGCGCAATCGGCAGGGGCGCGAATACACCCGAAGCCCAGCATTTGCACGCACGTACCCTGATCGCATCGAACCACTTCGATGAAGCCGAGGCAGCATGGCGCGAAGCGCTGCGTCAGCGCCCGACGTTCGCCGACGCGCAGCAGAACCTCGCGCAGTTGATCTGGATGCGCAGTGGCGATGTCGCCGCGGCCAGCGCGCTGCTCGATGCGACCTTGCGCACGCATCCCGACGACGAAGCGCTGCACACGATCAAGGCGACCCTGCTCGACGGCGCCGGCGACGCGCAAGCGGCGCACGCGTGGCTGGCGGATCGCGCGCGGCGTCCGGGCGCAAGCCTCGGCTTGCTGCTCGGAGCCGGTCAGGCCGCTTTGAAATTCGATGCGCAACTCGCCCACGAACATGCGCGACGTGCGGTGCAGACCGCCCCCACCCATGCGCTTGCCAATCGTCTGCTCACAGAAGCGCTGCTCGGCACGGGCGCCTTGCACGATGCGCAACAACGGGTCGAACAACTGTTGCGCGCCACGCCGGACGATCAGTACCTGATCGCATTGCAAACGACCGCATGGCGCCTGCTCGGCGACCCGCGCTATGCCGAGTTCTGCGATTACGCCCGGATGGCGCGCGGCTGGATCATCGACACGCCACCGGGCTGGAGCGATCTTGCCGGCTACCTGCGCGATCTCGCCGCCAGCCTCAATCGCCTGCATGCGCTGCACACGCATCCGCTGCATCAATCGCTGCGCCACGGTTCGCAGACCGCGCAGGATCTGCAACGCTCGGACGATCCGCCGATCCGCGCGTTTTTCCAGGCGATCGACGGCCCGATCCGCCGCCACATCGAGACGATCGGTAGCGGTATCGATCAAGATGGCGCCGACCCGCTACGCCGGCGCAACACCGACACCTACCGGATAAAGGGCATCTGGTCGGTACGCCTGCGCGCGCAGGGCTATCACACCAATCACGTGCATCCCGAAGGCTGGCTGTCGTCGGCGTGTTATATCGAATTGCCGCAGACCATGTTGAGCGATGATTCTTCCGCGAAGAGTGCGCGCAAGGATGGCCGCTTTTTGACTTCAGCGATCACGGACGAGCGCAGAAATGACGGCTGGCTGAAATTCGGCGAACCCGGTATCGCCACCTCACCACAGCTAGCGCCGGAATATTTCATCCGCCCCGAGCCGGGCTTGCTCGCTCTGTTCCCCTCATATTTCTGGCACGGCACCGTGCCGTTCGACGGCAACGACGCGCGCCTGACCATCGCGTTCGATCTGGTGCCAGGCTCCAAATAATTGATGTTGGCGCGCCACGCGCGACGATCACTCCCCGCTCCTCCCGTGGGGAGGGCAACGCGTGAGGGAGGCGCGGTCATCGCGTATTCGCAAAAATAATGTAAATTCGGCTATGCTGCCTTTCCAAACACGATCCGTTTGGCAGCGAATCGCGCATGTCTTGAGGCCCTTGCGGCGCAACAGGTGAGATAGCGAATGCTGATTGAAGCTGCACCCAACAAACCATCCCCGAGCCAATCGGGAATGATCGAACCCAAAACCGTCAGCGATATTCACAGTACCCGCGTACTTTCGCTGGATTCCAACGGCCGCATTCTCGACTGGATTTCATGGCAGGACGCCGTCTGCCTCTATGTGCGCGACGCGGTTTCGTGGACGCTCGGCGCACCGTGTCTGACCATCCATGGCGGCACAAGCCGCTTTACGGGTGAACAAAGCCTGCTGCATCTGCATCCGATCGTCGCCAGCCGCGGGCACGCGCGCCTGCACGCGATCGACCCCGCACCGGCGCTGACGAACGCCGCGCTGTTTGCGCGCGACCGCCTGTTGTGCATGTACTGCGGCGAACATTTTCATCGCAGCGAATTGACCCGCGATCACGTGGTGCCACTGTCCAAGGGCGGGCGCGACTC
>JAYTQX010000115.1:0-4055 GCA_043746455.1 Pseudomonadota bacterium | reverse complement strand
GAGATCGCGGTGAAGATCGTCAAGGAGATCCGCGAGCGGCTCACCTTCCTCAACGATGTGGGGCTGAATTACCTGACGCTGGACCGGCAGGCCGACTCGCTCTCCGGCGGCGAGGCGCAGCGCATCCGCCTCGCCTCGCAGATCGGCGCGGGCCTGGTCGGTGTGATGTACGTGCTGGACGAGCCCTCGATCGGCCTGCACCAGCGTGACAACGCGCGCCTGCTCGGCACGCTCACGCGCCTGCGCGATCTGGGCAACACGGTGATCGTGGTCGAGCATGACGAAGATGCGATCCGCATCGCCGATCACATTGTCGATATCGGCCCCGGCGCGGGCGTGCACGGCGGCGAAATCGTTGCCCAGGGCAAGCTCAAGGACATACTCGCGGCGAAGCGCTCGGTGACCGGGGAGTTCCTGTCGGGCAAGCGCGGTATCGAAGTGCCGCGCCAGCGTCGCGAACCCGACCCGCAATTGATGCTGCGCATTTCCGGCGCCTCCGGCAACAATCTGAAAAATGTGAATCTGGAAATTCCGGCCGGCCTGTTCGTCTGCGTAACCGGCGTATCGGGCTCGGGCAAGTCGACCCTGATCAACGACACGCTGTATCGCCACGCCGCAGGGGAATTGAACGGCGCGAACGAAAAGCCTGCGCCGTTCGAGAAAGTCGAGGGGCTGGAACTATTCGACAAGGTCGTCGATATCGACCAGTCGCCGATCGGGCGCACGCCGCGTTCAAACCCAGCCACGTACACCGGTCTATTCACGCCGCTGCGCGAACTCTACGCACAGGTACCCGAGTCGCGTGCGCGCGGCTATCTGCCGGGGCGCTTCTCGTTCAACGTCAAGGGCGGCCGCTGCGAAGCCTGCGAGGGCGACGGCATGATCAAGGTCGAGATGCACTTCCTGCCGGATGTGTACGTGCCCTGCGATGTCTGCCACGCCAAGCGCTACAACCGAGAGACGCTGGAGATCCATTACAAGGGCTACACGATTTCCGACGTGCTCGACATGACCGTGGAGGACGCGCTCAAGCTGTTCGAGCCCGTGCCAGCGCTGGCGCGCAAACTCGAAACGCTGATGCATGTGGGCTTGAGCTATATCAAGCTCGGCCAGAGCGCGACCACGCTCTCGGGCGGCGAGGCGCAGCGCGTGAAGCTGTCGCGCGAGCTGTCCAAGCGCGATACCGGGCGCACGCTCTACATCCTCGACGAGCCAACGACCGGGCTGCACTTCCACGATATTGAGCAACTGCTCAAGGTGCTGCATCGCCTGCGCGACGACGGCAATACCGTGGTGGTGATCGAACACAATCTGGACGTGATCAAGACCGCCGACTGGGTGATCGACCTCGGCCCCGAAGGCGGCCATCGTGGCGGCGAGATCATCGCGCTGGGCACACCCGAGCAGATCGCCAGGAATCCCGCCTCGCACACCGGCAGTTTCCTTGCACGCGTGCTCGGCAACGGGCGCAAGCGGAAAGCCGCATGAACACCGGCGCGAATCCGGATACGGTGTGCAAGCTCGCCGAAATCACGATCGCGCTGCGCTGGCGTGATCTCGACGCGTTCAATCACGTCAACAATTCCACCTTCCTGACCTACACCGAAGAACTGCGTCTGCATTGGATGTCCACCATCGAGGGCGCGATGGGCACCGACACCACGATGCCGGTGATGGCCGCATGCCAGTTCAATTACCGGCGCCAGCTCGGCTGGCCGGGCACGATCGTTGCGCAACTGTATTGCGAGCGTCTCGGCACGACGTCGGTGACAGTGGCGCATCGCATCGTCGATGCAGCGGATCGCAACGTCGTTTATTGCGACGGCAATACGGTGATGGTGTGGGTCGACAGCGCAAGCGGCAAGCCGGTGCCGTTGCCGGCGGAGATTCGCCGCGCCTGCGCGTAGCTCGCGTGTGCCCTCACCCCTTTCCCTCTCCCGCAAACGGGAGAGGGGGAGTGATCGTTGCGCTACGCGCAACTTCGTTATTTGATTGGAGCGGGCGCGTCGTCGCGCACAACGAACTCGGCGGTCGCGCCGTCGCCGGATTTTGTATCCAAATGGATTTTTACCCTGTCGCCGGACTTCAGTTCGCGCCTGGGCTGCATCAGCATCAGATGCCGGCCGCCGGGTGCGAAGACGAGACTTGCGCCTGGCGCGAGCGTGACCTCGCCGAGCGCGCGCATGCGCTCCACGCCGTTCTCCTCCAGCGTTTGGTGCAGCGACACGTTGCCGAAGTCCTCGCTGTGCGCGCCGCTGATCACGAGTGGCGCATCGCCGCTGTTGCGCAGGATGGCGTAACCGGCTTGCATCATCGCGCCGGGCGGTGCGCTGCGAATCCAGGCGCGCTCGATCTCCAGCCTGCCGGCGGCCGCTGCGGTCTGCGTCGCACCAGCGACAACAAGGAACGCAAGCATGAACCAACGCAAACGTATCGCTCTCACGCCACATTCTCCCCATAGATTTCCCGGTATCATAACGTGCATGCCATCCACTGCACGGACAGCGACCATGCGCCACGGTACACTCAGCGCCCTTGTCGCGCTCGCCTGTTCGGCGAGCGCCAGCGCACAGGAACCAAGCTCGCGCTACGCGCTCTCCATTTACAGCGCGGCGGCGAACAACGGCGACGCACTGTTCGAAGCGGCCGATGCCGACACCGCGGTGTCCGGCGGCTATGCCGTGGTGCGCGACCGTCGCCAATTCGATCTGAAGGCCGGCAGCAACGCGATCGAGATTCACGACGTCGCGCGCTATCTCGACGTCTCGGCGCTGAGCGCGCGCGCATTGAACGATACCGATGCGGTCATCGTCAGCCAGCGCTTCGACGATCAGAATCTTTCCTTCGACGCGCTCGTGCAGCGGCAGATCGGCCACCCGGTCGAAATTGCCGGCAACAACGCCAATCCGGCCGCGACGCCGATCACCGGCACACTGCTGTCGAATGTCGGCGGCCTGACCGTGCAGCTCGCCGATGGCCGCGTGACCACGGTCACCGACTACAGCCGCGTCACGTTTCCCGACCTGCCCAAGGGCATGTCGGCCAAGCCGTCGCTGCGTTGGGAGGTGAGCGCGAAGCAAGCCGGCGTGCGTACCTTCGAAATCGTTTATCCGACCCAGGGCATCGCCTGGCGCGCGGAATACAGTGGCTGGATCGCCACCGGCAGCGACTGCAGATTGAACCTCGCCGGCTGGGCGCTGATTGCCAATCGCAGCGGCACGAACTATCGCGGCGCGCAGATCAAGCTGATTGCGGGCACGCCGAATCGCGTCATGCGTGCGACTCAGCCGCGGCCGATGCTCATGGCGAAGGTAGCGGGAGCGGCGCGCGTCAATAGTGCGGAGGACAGCGGCACGGTCGGCGATTACCACGAATACACGGTCGATGCGGCGCTCGATATCGGCGACAACAGCCTGCAGCGCGTCGCGTTGTTTCCAGAACAGGCGCTGGCCTGTCAACGCCAGTATCTGTTCGAGGCGACGAGTTTCCGCGCGAATCCGTCGATGGCGCCGATCACCGATCGCGGCTACGGCTCTGCCGATGCGCCGCCGCCGGTGCGCTCGACGCTCGCGTTCCGCGTCGATCGTCCCCTGCCTGCGGGCCGCGTGCGCATGATCGAAAATTCAAGTGACGGTGCACCCGAATTCGTCGGCGAGGACCAGATCGGGCATACGCCGAAGAGCGAGCCGGTCGTGCTGCAACTGGGTGATGCGTTCGACCTGCGCGGCGAACGCCGCCAGACCGACTACCAGATCAACAAGGACCAGCACAGCCTCAACGAAACTTTCGCGCTGCGTCTGGTCAACGCCAGCAATGCGGTCAAGAACGTGGTCGTGCGCGAGCATCTGTATCGATGGACGCAATGGAATATCGTGCAGGCTTCCGCGAAGTACGAAAAGAAGAATGCCGACACGGTCGAATTCAAGCTCGATGTACCGGCCAGCGGCGAGGTGACCCTGAGTTACACGGTGCAGTATCAATGGACGGAGTCGTTCAAATAGGACGGCTGAATGGGTCGGCTCGTTATTCCGGCATGCTTGGTCGGAACCATAACC
>JAYTQX010000114.1:0-2666 GCA_043746455.1 Pseudomonadota bacterium | reverse complement strand
TGGCATGGCGAAGTGCAGAGCAGACGCCACGACGGGACGATCTATCCGGAGCGCCTGAGCATCAGCGCAATCCGCGACGATTTCGGCAAGGTCCAGCACTACGTCGCCGTATTCGCCGACATCTCGGCGCACAAGGCGCACCAGGCCCGGCTCGAGCACATGGCGACACGCGATATCCTCACCGGTCTCATTAATCGCGCGGAATTCGAATCGTGTTGCACCCACGCGATAGAAATCGCCGCGCAGGAGCACCGTGCGCTGGCGGTATTGTTCATCGATCTGGACGCCTTCAAGAGCGTCAACGACAGCTTCAGCCACGGTATCGGCGATCGTTTGCTGATCAAGGTGGCCGAGCGTATCCAGAAGCAACTCGGTGTGGCGGAAGTCGCGGGGCGCATCGGCGGCGACGAGTTCACCGTGCTGGTCCCCAGGCTCGATACGCGCGAGGATGCGACCGGACTCGCGGCGCGCCTGCTGTTGGCGCTGTCCGAGGCCTATCTGATCGAGGAACAGGAAATCGTGCTCAGCGCGAGCATCGGCATTGCCGGCTATCCGTTGGACGGCACCGATGCGATCTCGCTGATCGCCAATGCCGATGCGGCCATGTATACGGCGAAAGCTTCCGAGCGCAATGCATTCCGTTTTTATCTGCCGATCATGCACGCGAATGCGCGCCGGCGCCTGCGCCTCGCCGCGGACCTGCGCCAGGCATTGGCGAACGACGAATTCAGCGTCGTTTATCAGCCGACGGTGGAGCTGCGCAGCGGACGCATCGTCGCGGTCGAGGCGCTGCTGCGCTGGCACCATCCGGAACGCGGCGAAGTGCCGCCGGCGGAATTCATACCGATGGCCGAGAGCCTGGGTCAGATACGCCAGATCGACCAATGGGTCATGCAGACCGTGCTTGCGCAACTGACGGCATGGAATCAGGCCGGGGTGCCGCCGATTCGCGTGGCGTTGAACGTTTCCGCCAGCTGGTTTGGCCACCCTGCATTTGTGGAATTCCTCACGCGTGCCTTGCAGGCGTCGCAGTTATCGGCGGACCGGCTGTTGCTCGAAATCACCGAAAGTTCGATCCTGCGCTTGGGCGAAGACACCGACCGCACAATGAGAGCGCTGCACACACTCGGCGTCTGCGTCGCGATCGACGATTTCGGCACTGGATATTCGTCGATGGCATACTTGAAACTGCCGTCGGTGACTTATCTGAAGATCGATCGTTCCTTCATCGGCGGGTTGCCGGATAACGCCAACGACGCCGCGATCGTCCAGGCGATGCTCGCCATCTCCCAGAGCCTGGGTCTGCGCACCATCGCCGAGGGTATCGAGAGCGAGGCGCAGCACGATTTCCTGCTGCGCTCGGGTTGCGCCGAGGCACAGGGCTTCCTGTATTCGTATCCGCTGAGCGCTGCGGAAATCAGCCATCTGTTGAGCCCCAACCCCAAGCTCGGCAAGACGAAATTGCAGCTGGTCGCGACCAAGCGCTAGTCGGCGCAGCCGCAGCGCCGAATCCGTTCCTGCCGATTCAGCCTGGCTTGGCTGGGCTGTCGCGCAGTTCGCGGCGCAGGATCTTGCCGACATTCGTCTTCGGCAGCGAGTCGCGGAATTCGATGATCTTGGGCAGCTTGTAGCCGGTCAGATTCGCGCGGCAGTATTCCTTGATCGTGGCCGCGGTAAGGTTCGGATCCTTCTTCACCACCACGACTTTCACCGCCTCGCCGGATTTTTCGTCCGGCACGCCGACCGCGGCGACTTCGAGCACGCCCGGGCAGGCGGCGACCACATCCTCGATCTCGTTCGGGTACACGTTGAAGCCGGAGACGAGGATCATGTCCTTCTTGCGGTCGACGATGTAGAAATAGCCTTTCTCGTCCATCTTGGCGATATCGCCGGTGTGCAGCCAGCCGTCGGGCGAGATCACCTTGGCGGTTTCGTCGGCGCGCTGCCAGTAACCTTTCATCACCTGCGGACCCTTGACGCAGAGTTCGCCGACTTCGCCTTGCGCCAGCGTGTTGCCGTTATCGTCCTGGATGCACACGTTGGTGGAGGAAATCGGCAGGCCGATCGAGGCGTTGTACTCGGGCAGATCGAGCGGATTGACGCAAACGGATGGCGAGGTCTCGGTCAGGCCGTAGGCTTCGACCAGAGTACACTTTGTCACCTTTTTCCATTTTTCCGCAACCGTGCGCTGCACCGCCATGCCGCCGCCGAGGGTCAGGCGCATGTGCGAGAAGTCGAGCTGATCGAAGCCCGGCGTGTTGAGCAGGCCGTTGAACAGCGTATTGACGCCGGTGATCACGCTGAACGGCACCTTGGCCAGCTCCTTGACGAAGCCGGGCATGTCGCGCGGATTGGTGATCAGCAGACTGAGCCCGCCGATCTGCATGAACACCAGGCAGTTCGCGGTCAGCGCGAAGATGTGGTACAGCGGAATCGCGGTGACCACGACTTCCTCGCCTGCGCGCAGATTCGTGCCGAGCCAGGCCGCAGCCTGGAGCATGTTCGCGACCATGTTGCGGTGGGTGAGCATCGCGCCCTTGGCGACTCCGGTGGTGCCGCCTGTGTACTGCAGGAACGCGATGTCGTCGTGACCCACGTCGACTTTCGGCAGCTTGCCCAGCCCGCCCAGGGTCAGCGCATCGTTGAAGCGCACCTCGTTGTCGATG
>JAYTQX010000113.1:0-2107 GCA_043746455.1 Pseudomonadota bacterium | reverse complement strand
GCAGCCAGCAGGCCATCTCCCATCGCCGCCTCTTTTAATTCAGAGAGCGAAATCGCGGCTGCTTCACACACTTCGGCATCGCTATCTTCCAGGGCACCGACTAGCCCCGCCACCACAGCATAGGTTTCGTAGCCTTCTAGGAGGCGCGCCGCTTCTACGCGCACTTTGGCGTCGGCGTCTTTGAGTGCGGTAAGCAGCAGCGCTTCGATGTCGTCTTCGTCGCTGTCGAGCAAATTCATCACCGCGATGCGACGCACTTCGGGGTCGGCATTTTCCAAGCGGCTGTGGATAGTCAGGGCATTCGTTGCAGGTAACATCCGTTTTTCCTCAGCGCAGCAAGTAAGGGATGGAGACGTGAATCGCCTGGGTCGGGCAATCCGCCTCGCACGGCATGCAGTACCAGCACTCGTCGTATTTCATATACGCCTTGCCTTTCAGTAGATTGATGGCGAGCAAGTCGAGCGGACAGACATCCACGCAGACGGTACAACCCTTTTCAGCGATGCACTTCTCTTCATCCACGGTCACGCATACGGAGACCCGGTTTGTAGTCATTGGCATTGGCATTTTTTTTCCTTAGGCGGCTGCGGTTTGTTTCACGATGCGCATGCGGTTGTAGGATTCTTTTTCGTCCTCATCGAGCGCGACAATGTAGGGCTCGATGGGGCGTTTGAAGCAGCTCATCTCACCCGCGTCATTTTTCTTCAACTGCGCATGGCAGAACCAGTCTGCGTCATTTTTTTCTGGGTGATCAACACGATAGTGATACAGACCCCAGCGCGACTCGGTGCGGTAGAGCGAAGCGCGCGCCGCCATTTCGGCGCAATCGCGGATGAAGTGCACTTCCATCGCGCGCATCAATTCGTGCGGGTTGGCGGCTGACATGGCGGGCAAATCGGCACCGATTTCGGCGAAGCGCTGTAGGCCGATTTCCATCTTGCGCGTGACTTTTGGCGGTTGCAGATAGTCGTTTACGAAGCGGCGCAGTTTGTATTCGACTTGTGTCGGCGTGAAGCCTTCGGGATTGTTGAGCGGCCCCAATACCCGTGCTGATTCTTGCGTCACTTGTTTTTCGTCGACTGGCGCATGCTCGCGGCCAGCGGCGTAATCGGCCGCGCTCTCACCGGCGAATTTGCCATACACGAAAGCACCGAGCATGTAGTTGTGCGGCACGCAGGCCAGATCGCCTGCTGCGTATAAGCCGGGCACCGTGGTCGCGGCGTGTTCGTCCACCCACACGCCGGAGGCCGAATGTCCGCTGCATAGGCCAATTTCGGAAATGTGCATTTCCACCATACCCGTGCGGTAGTTGAGGTTGCGGCCTTGGTGGAAGCGTCCCCGGCTTGGGCGCTCGTTGGTGTGCAAAATGTGTTCGATGGTGCCGATGGTTTCTTCCGCCAAGTGATCGATCTTGAGAAACACCGGACCGTTGCCGCCTTCGAGTTCCTTGTAGAACTCCATCATCATTTGGCCGCTCCAGTAATCGCATTCGATGAAGCGCTCGCCTTTCGAGTTCGCGGTATAGCCGCCGAAGGGGCCAGTGACGTAAGCGCAGGCTGGGCCGTTGTAGTCCTTAATTAGGGGATTGATCTGATAGCACTCGATACCGGATAGCTCCGCGCCGGCGTGGTATGCCAGTGCGTAACCATCGCCGGCATTGGTCGGGTTTTCGTAGGTGCCGAACAAGTAACCGGAGGAGGGGAGGCCCAAACGCCCGGCAGCACCCGTGCTGAGCACCACCGCCTTGGCGCGAATCACGCCGAACGTGCCTTCGCGCGTATCCAATACCATTGCGCCAGCGATGGCACCTTGTTCATCCAGCAGTAAACGCGTGGCCATATAGCGGTTGGTTATTTCGACGCGTGCTTTCTTCAACTGCCGGTACAGCACCTTCTTCATGTGGTGGCCTTCCGGCATCGGCAGCACGTAGGTGCCCATGTGGTGCACTTTGCGCACCGCGTAGTCGCCGGTCTCGTCTTTCTCGAATTTCACCCCCCAGCGATCTAGCTGATTAATCATGTCGAAGCTGTTTTGCGCGTAAGCCATAACGGTTTTTTGATTCACAATGCCGTCGTTCGCCACGGTAATTTCCTTCACGTACTGCTCG
>JAYTQX010000112.1:0-2688 GCA_043746455.1 Pseudomonadota bacterium | reverse complement strand
CATTGTCTGCGAAACTCTACAAGCCGGTGCAGGTTTTTTGCGTCAAGGGGTTGCGCGTATGACGTTGTCTGGCAAAAGTTGGTCATCGCGTTTATCCTGCGGACCGATTCCCTGCGCTGAAACGGGAGCAGCGTCAGCGACCAAATTGCAGCGCAAGAGGATGAGTTGCGCTTCCATACCTGATATACGAGCGCTGTGATACAACCTGTTCCCATGGTCGAGCCGTCTGGCGATCGCCAAACCCTCCTGATGCTGGGTATGCATCGCTCCGGCACGTCCGCCCTTACGCATCTGATCAGCACGATGGGTGTGCACGTCGGCGATCGCGATGAGCTTTTGCCGACGGATCCTGAGCAAAATCCTACCGGCTTTTGGGAGCGGGTTGATTTCGTCAGAGAGCACGAAGGTTTTCTGCAGAAGCACGGGTTCGACTGGGGCAAGCTTGCCGGATTCAGCTTGGATGGCATCGCAGCCGAGGGTGTGAAGGAGTTGCGCCGCAACCTGGGTGCCATTTGCGCGCGCATCGACAGCCACGGACGCCCACTGCTGATCAAAGATCCGCGCCTGTGCCTGCTGTTGCCGGTCTGGCATACGATCACGCCCAATCCGGTGCATATCTTCGCGGTGCGCGATCCGCGCAAGGTCGCAGCGTCGCTGCTGAGGGCGTATGACGGGATATTCACCGCACATTTTGTGCTGGCGCTCTGGCAGAAATACATCCAGGCCGCATTGAGCGCACTGCATGGCCGGCGCGTTTTGTTCGTCGCCTACGCGCGTATGCTGGAGCAACCGCAGACCGAATGCGCGCGGATTCTGGCCGGCTTGGCCGAACTGGGCATCGGCGGGTTGCGTGGGATCGAACAGAGCGAAATATCCGCCCTGCTCGATCCGAAACTGGACCGTAGCGCAACACCACCGCACGTGCGGCTTTCGCCGACGCAATCGGATTTGCATGACTGGCTGAACCGGCAATGCGCGGTCCCTGGGCCGGTCGGCATCCTCGACCTGCCGCTGTTCGAAGAGCCAGATGAGGTTCTGCGGGAACTCGAACACGTCCGCGAAGAAAGTCTGCGTCGCGGACTAGTCATGGCTGCGCAGCGCGGCCGCACGCTGGTTTCACGCTAGCCGGCGATCGGGCGGATTCCGGACTTTGGGCCATCTGCGGTGCCCGCAGCAATAGCGGTGGATGCCGTCTCCCGGTAAACTATCGCTTTACCAGCACCGGAAACTGCTGCGACCATGACTCCCCTGATTTTTGTGACCGGCGGCGTGGTGTCCTCGCTAGGCAAGGGCATTGCCTCGGCGTCCCTGGCGGCCATTCTCGAAGCGCGCGGCCTGCGCGTGACGATGATGAAGCTAGACCCCTACATCAACGTCGATCCGGGCACGATGAGCCCGTTCCAGCACGGTGAGGTATACGTCACCGACGATGGCGCGGAGACCGATCTCGATCTGGGCCATTACGAGCGCTTCGTGCGCACGCGCCTGACCGGCAAGAATTCGATCACGACCGGCAAGATCTACGAATCGGTGATCCGCAAGGAGCGCCGCGGCGACTATCTGGGCGCGACCGTACAGGTGATTCCGCATATCACCGACGAGATCAAGCATTGCGTTTACGAGGCTACGCGCGGTTACGACGTCGCCCTGGTCGAGATCGGCGGCACGGTCGGCGATATCGAATCGCAGCCCTTCCTCGAGGCGATCCGCCAGATTCGCATCGAACATGGCATGGACAAGGTCATGTTCATGCATTTGACCCTCGTGCCGTATATCAAGGCCGCCGGCGAGATCAAGACCAAACCCACCCAGCATTCGGTCAAGGAGCTGCGCTCGATCGGTATCCAGGCCGATGTGCTGTTGTGCCGCTGCGAGACGCCGCTGCCCGATTCCGAACGGCGCAAGATTGCGCTGTTCACCAATGTGCCGGAAAAAGCCGTGATCAGTGCGGTCGATGTCGACACAATCTACAAGTTGCCGCTATGGCTGCATCAGCAGGGGCTCGACGACATTGCGGTGGCGCACCTGAAACTCGATGCCAAGCCGGCCAACCTGATCGAATGGGAGCGCACGGTCGACGCGATCGAGCATCCCAAGGACGAAGTCACGATTGCCATCATCGGCAAGTACGTGGAGCACAAGGATGCCTACAAGTCGCTCAGCGAAGCCTTGCGCCACGGCGGATTGAAGCAATCCACGCAGGTCAACCTGCAGTGGATGGAGTCGGAGGATATCGAGGCGCGTGGCGCCGAGATCCTGAAAAACGTCGACGGCATACTCGTCCCCGGCGGCTTCGGCAAGCGCGGATTCGAGGGCAAGATCGCCGCGGCGAAGTTCGCGCGCGAGACGAGGATTCCTTATTTCGGCATCTGCTACGGCATGCACGCGGCAGTGGTCGATTTCGCACGCCATATCGCCGGCCTGCCGGGCGCGAATTCGAGCGAGAACGATCGCCATTGTGCCGATCCGGTGATCGCGCTGATCACCGAATGGACCACCGCGACGGGCGGTGTGGAACATCGCAGCCAGGAATCCGATCTCGGCGGCACGATGCGGCTGGGCGCGCAGGAATGCAAACTCACGCCCGGCTCGCTGGCGCGCGAGATGTACGCGCATGACGTGATTCGCGAACGCCACCGCCACCGTTACGAATTCAACAACAACTACCGGCATAAATTCGTCGATCTC
>JAYTQX010000111.1:0-4906 GCA_043746455.1 Pseudomonadota bacterium | reverse complement strand
CTTCCATTGCGCAGTACGGCAAACGCGTGCGCTTCTACTCCACCATCGAACTGGTCAACACCCTGGAGCTGGAGAAGGCGGCCGGCAAGCAAGGCCAGTTGGCTCTACGTCTCATGCGTATGGATTTGATCATTTTGGACGAGCTGGGCTATCTGCCGTTCTCCCAAGCCGGCGGCGCGTTGCTGTTCCACCTGCTATCCAAACTCTATGAGCACACCAGCGTGATCATCACGACCAATCTGAATTTCGCCGAGTGGGCCAATGTGTTCGGCGATGCGAAGATGACCACGGCTCTGCTCGACCGCCTCACGCACCACTGCCACATCGTGGAAACCGGCAACGAGTCGTACCGATTCCGCCATAGCAGTACCACCGCCAAAGCGCGCATCCGCTTACGCGAACAGAATCGGAAATCTGCCGCACCCAGCGACAGCGCGTCTTCACTGTCTCCCATCCAGATCGATTGAAGGAAAGAGAAAAGCTCAAGCAGAAACGCTATAGTTGTCCACAGCCGAGGGAATTTCCCTCGGCTTTCTTCCCTGGTCATTTTTCAACGAAAACCGCTGGTCAGTTTTCAACGAGCACCAACAGGCAGGGCGTCTTGTTCGACGTCAGTCCGTCACAATCGACCATATTTGGCGCTTGGTATACTTATGCGCAAAATGGACAAAGCATCGGCGGTGGCGCAAGCCAACGCTGGTTCACGCTTCAGATCAACAGCTACGTGCCCGGATCGCGCAGCGCGCAGAATGTGCCGATCTATGCGGCAACGGGTGGCGTCTTCGACGACCCCACGCCGATAACCAATTCGCAGGTCGGAACGGCCAACATCACGATTACCTCTTGCAGCGCAATGAGCATGGCGTATGCCTTCACCGGCGGCGAATTCGCCGGCCAGACCGGCACGATCGCGATGACGCCCACTGGGCCGGTACCGAAGGGCTGCCAATAGTTCGCTAGGCAGCGACGCCGTCACTCGACGCGAAACTCCAACGTCGCGCCGACTGCGCGCTTCCAGCCCGCGTAGAGCGCTTCGCGTTCGGGTTCGGGGAGCGCAGGTGAGAAATGCCTGTCCGCATTCCAGTGCTGTGCGATTTCGTCCTTGCTCTTCCAGAAGCCGACGGCGAGGCCAGCGAGATAGGCCGCGCCGAGCGCCGTAGTCTCGGCCTGGCGTGCGCGCTGCACGGGCACGCCGAGAATATTGGCCTGGAACTGCGCGAGAAAATCGTTCGCGCTAGCCCCGCCGTCAACGCGCAACGTTTGCAATTCGATTCCGGCATCGGCCTGCATCGCCGCAAGCACATCGCGCGTCTGGTAGGCCATCGATTCGAGTGCGGCGCGCACTAAGTGCTCGCGGCGCGTGCCGCGGGTGAGGCCGAAGATCGCACCGCGTACATCGCTGCGCCAGTAAGGCGCGCCGAGGCCGACAAAGGCAGGCACGAGATAGACACCCTCGTTGGACGTCAGGCGGCTCGCGCAAGCGTCCGATTCCGCGGCTGTGGCAATGATGCCCAAGCCATCGCGCAGCCATTGCACCACCGAGCCAGCGACGAAGATGCTGCCTTCGAGCGCGTATTCGACCTCGCCGTCGAGACCCCAGGCGATCGTGGTGAGCAGACCGTTTGCGGATTTCACCGCCTTGTCGCCGGTGTGCATGAGCAAGAAGCAACCGGTGCCGTAGGTGTTCTTGGCCATGCCAGGACTGAAGCAAGCCTGGCCGAACAATGCGGCCTGCTGATCGCCGGCGATTCCCGCAAGCGGCACGGCCGCGCCCGGTGTGAGCAAGGACGTGTGGCCGTAGATTTCGCTCGATGAGCGCACCTCGGGCAGCATCGCCGCCGGCACCTCGAACAAGGCGAGCAACTCCTCGTCCCAGCACTGCGTGTGAATGTTGTAGAGCATCGTGCGCGAGGCATTGCTGCAATCGGTGACGTGCACCTTGCCGTCGGTCAGATTCCAGATCAACCAGCTGTCGATCGTACCGAACAGCAGCTCGCCGCGCTGCGCCTTCGCGCGCGCGCCATCGACGCGATCGAGTATCCATTGCACCTTGGTCGCGGAGAAATACGCATCGATCAACAGACCGGTGCGCTCGCGCACCAGCGCGTCGTGGCCGGCGGCAATCAGGCGGTGGCAGATGTCGCGTGTCTGCCGCGATTGCCAGACGATCGCGTTGTAGATGGGTTTGCCAGTGTGACGGTCCCAGACCACGGTCGTCTCGCGCTGGTTGGTGATGCCGATCGCGGCGACGCGGCGACCGCGCATGTGCTCACTGGCGAGTGCCTCGGCGACGACCGACCGCACGCTCGCCCAGATTTCCAATGCGTCGTGTTCGACCCAACCCGGCTGCGGAAAGTGTTGCGCGAATTCGCGCTGTGCGCTGGCGACGATCTGCCCCTCATGATCGAACACTAGTGCGCGCGAACTGGTCGTGCCTTGATCGATTGCGAGGATGCATTCCTTCATACCGGCGTGCCGCGCAATATGGATTGCAGACAGGTGTCGAGGCGCGTGCGTTCGACGGGGGTCACGCGCAGGCCGAGCTTGGTACGCCGCCAGAGAATATCGTCCGCGCTGCGCGCCCATTCCGTGCGCACGAGGTAATCCACCTCGACTCGATATAGATCGCCGCCGATGTTTTCACCGAGGTCGCTCAGCTGCGCGGCATGGTCGAGCAAGGCATGGACGCGCGTGCCATAGCTGCGCGCATAGCGCAGCGCCAGTCCGCCGGGCAACCACGGATAGCGCTGCACGACGCCGTGCAGGAAGCGGTCGAAATTGGTGTTGTCGGCTGGACGCTTGTTGTCCAGATCGCCACCCGGCAGCGGCGGTCCATCCGCAGTCCATGCTAGAGCCTCGTTGCCGAGCATCGGTGCGAGCCAGTCGAGCGCTTCTTCGGCGAGTTTGCGGTGCGTGGTGATCTTGCCGCCGAACACATTGACCAGCGGCGCACCATTCTCATCGAAGTCGAGCTGATAGTCGCGCGTGACTTCCGCCGCCGCGCGGCCTTCCTCTTCCAACAGGGGGCGCACGCCGCTGTAGCTCCAAACCACATCGGCAGGCGCGATCGAGCGCGCGAAATAACCGTTGATCGCATTGCACAGATACGCCGTTTCATCCGCATCAATGCGCACCGCGCCGGGATCGCCATCGAACTCGACATCGGTGGTGCCGATCAGGGTGAAATCCTGCTCGAACGGAATCGCAAACACGATGCGCCGATCCTCCTGCTGAAACGTATACGCATATTTGTGTTCGTAGAGTTTGCGCACGACGATATGGCTGCCCTTGATCAATCGCAGCGCGCGCGGTTGCGGCAGTTGCGCGACGTCGGCGAGGAATGCCGCCGCCCATGGTCCGCAGGCATTGACCAGACTGCGCGCGTGCACCTCGCGCACACCACCGTCTGCCGCACACAGGCGCAGATGCCAGCCTTGTTCATCGCGCCGCGCCTGTTCGCAGCGCGTGCGAGTGAGGATTTCCGCGCCGCGCTCGGCTGCATCCAGCGCATTGAGTACGACCAGCCGCGCGTCGTCGGCCCATGCGTCGGAATAAATGAAGCCCTTGCGCAACTGCGGCTGCAGCGGTGCGCCGGCTGCGTGCTCGTGCAGGTCCACGCGGCGTGAATGAATCAGGTTGTGTGCGCGCTGGCGGCCGAGGTTGTCGTACAGCAGCAGCGCGGCGCGGATCATCCACTCCGGGCGCAGGTGCGGCTCGTGCGGCAGCACGAAACGCAGCGGGCGGACGATATGCGGCGCCAGACGCAGAATGACCTCGCGCTCGGCCAGCGCCTTGCCGACCAGCGCGAATTCGTATTGTTCGAGATAGCGCAGGCCGCCGTGAATCAGCTTGCTGCTTGCGCTCGAGGTGTGTGCGGCGAGATCGTCCTGCTCGCACAGCAGCACCGACAGGCCGCGACCCGCCGCATCGCGCGCGATCGCTGCACCATTGATGCCGCCGCCGACGATGAGGACGTCGAATCGATCGCGCTGTGCTACCGCCGCAGTCATGGCGGCACGATACGCAAGCGCGGGCCGTGAGGAAAGAAGTGCGCGCCTGGAATCGACTCAGGATTTCGCGCGCGGATGAAACACCAGCGGCTGGACGTCGCCGGGGGACGGCGATGATGACGGCACGCAAGTGCCGCAACTCGAACAGCCGCCACCGCTGCCGCAGCCGGCGCCGCTGGCGACTTGCAGCGGTGTGATGCGGTCGCCGAGCGTGCGCAGGAAGGCATTCGACGAGGCGGCAAGACGCTTGGCAAGATTGGCCTGCACGGCGCGATAGCCGCGCGGGAACAGGCGTTGCGCCGCGAACCACGCGCTCCACGCGACGACGAGCGTAATCACGAGCGCTTGAAAGATCGCGTAAATCACGCCAGCGCCTTCGCGATTTGATAGGTGATCAGCGAGGCGAGATAAGCCAGGCCGAACAGATAACCGGCGATCACCCACACGTTGCGCCAGGAATTCGTCTCGCGCCGCACCGTGGCGAGTGTGGAAATACACATCGGCGCAAACACGTACCAGGCAAGCAGGGACAGTGCGGTGGCGAGCGACCATTGCGCCGCGACCACGGCCTGCAGCCCGTCGGCGTTGCCGGCAAGTGCGTAGACCGTCGCCAGCGACGATACCGCGACTTCGCGCGCGGCGAGGCCCGGGATCAGCGCGATGCAGATCTGCCAGTTGAAGCCGAGCGGTGCGAACACGACGTGCAGGCCGCGGCCGAGTATGCCGGCGAGACTGTAATTGATCGCGGGTTCGCTCGCGCCCGCGGGCGGCGCGGGGAAACTCGACAGAAACCACAGCAGCACGGTCAGCGCGAGAATGATGCCGCCGACGCGCTTCAGGAAAATCATCGCACGCTCGTACAGGCCGATCGCGATATCGCGCGGATGCGGCATGCG
>JAYTQX010000110.1:0-10783 GCA_043746455.1 Pseudomonadota bacterium | reverse complement strand
GTTTAGTAATGAAAAAAATTGCTGTCGTATTCTTCTACACGCTCGTTACCAGCGCCGGCGCCTTCGCTGCCGAAGGCATGTGGACGCCGGACAATCTGCCCAAGGCGCAGCTGCAGGAAAAGTATAAATTTTCGCCCGATGCGAAGTGGGCCGAGCACGTGCAGCACGCCGCGCTGCGTCTGGCCGGCGGCTGCTCGGGCTCGTTCGTTTCGCCGACCGGTCTGGTGCTGACCAATCATCATTGCGTCAATTCCTGCGTGCAGCAGCTTTCGACCGCCGACAAGGATTTCATCAAGGCGGGGTTCTACGCCAGGGAAGAAAAAGACGAAATCAAGTGTCCCGAGATCGAGCTCAATCGGCTCGACACCATCGCCAATATCACCGAACGCGTGAAGAAAGCCACCGCCGGCAAGAGCGGCGAGGAATACAGCAAGGCCGAGAAGGCGGTGAAATCCGATATCGAAGCCGAATGCGTGGGCAAGGACAGCGACCATACGCGTTGCGACGTGGTCGATCTGTATCACGGCGGCGTCTATGATGTATACAAGTATCATCGTTACCAGGATGTGCGCCTGGTCTTCGCGCCGGAACTGGCGATGGCGTTCTTCGGCGGCGATCCGGACAATTTCAACTTCCCGCGCTTCGATCTCGACATGGGCGTGCTGCGCGCCTACGAAGACGGCAAACCGGCCAAGGTCGTCGACTACTACCCGTTCTCGAAGAACGGCGCCGATGAAAACGAATTGACCATCGTGGTCGGCAACCCGGGCGGCACTGACCGGCAATTGACGATTTCCGAACTTGAGGTCACGCGTGATGTCGAGACGCTGCATGCGTTGATGCGACTGGCGGAAATGCGCGGTTTCATCGAGCAGTTCCGCTCCGAAAGCGCCGAGCACGCGCGCATAGCGCAGAGCGATCTGTTCGGCATCGAGAACTCCTTCAAGGCGCTCAAGGGCCGGCTCGAAGCGCTGCAGGATCCGGAAGTTTTCAACGTCAAACGCAAGCAGGAAGCCGAACTGCGCGACTACGTCAATGCCGATCCTGCGCGCAAGGCCAAGTATGCAGCGGCCTGGGACGAGATCGCCAAGGCGCAGGCGATCTACCGCAACATCGAGTTGCCCTATCAATTCATGGAAGGCCGCGGCAGTTTCTTCACCAGGTATTACAGCTACGCCCGCGCCCTGGTCCGTGGTCCGGATGAACGCAAGAAACCCAATGGCGAACGGCTGCGCGAATATACGGAGTCCAAATTGCCGAGTCTGACCCAGCAATTGTTCTCCACTGCGCCGGTGTATCCGGAGTACGAAAAGGTCAAGCTCGGCTGGTCGCTGACCAAGATGCGCGAATGGCTGGGCGCCGACAACGCGTTCGTCAAGGAAGTGCTGGGCAGGAAATCTCCGCAGGCGCTTGCCGACGAACTGGTCGACGGCACCAAGCTCGGCGATCCGGCCGTGCGCAAACAGCTATGGGAAGGCGGCAGCGCCGCGGTGGACGCCGCGAACGATCCGTTTATCGCGCTGGTGCGGCGTATCGATCCGCAGGCGCGCGCGATGCGCAAGCGCTACGAGAACGAAGTGCAGTCGGTCGTCGACAAGAATTCCGAGTTGATCGCCAGCGCGCGCTTCGAGAAATACGGCACCAGTGTCTATCCGGATGCGACGTTCACCCAGCGCTTCTCGTTTGGCGAAGTCAAAGGCTGGGACGAGAAGGGTACCTGGATCAAGCCGTTCACCGATATCGCCGGTGCCTTCGCGCGCGCGACCGGCTTCGAGCCGTTCGCATTGCCGCAGTCGTGGCTGGATGCGAAGAGCGCGCTCAACTTGGCGCAGCGCTTCGACTTCGTTACGACCAACGACATTATCGGCGGCAACTCGGGTAGCCCGATGATCAACCGCAACGGGGAAATCGTCGGCCTCGTGTTCGATGGCAACATCGAATCGCTTGGCGGCGACTTCTGGTTCGACGAGCGCGTCAACCGCACCGTTGCCGTGCATTCGGGCGTCATCGTCGAGGCGTTGCACAAGGTATACAAGGCCGATCGTCTGGCGAAAGAGATCGAGGCAGGGCGGAAACACTGAATAAGCTTGAGCCCTCTCCGGCGAGCGATTCGGCGGAGAGGATTTTTCACTATGCGTCAGGCAACGCAGCCGGCTGCCACAGCTCGATCTTGTTGCCTTCGGGATCGATAAACCAGCCGAACTTTCCATAATCGCATTCTTCGATCTTGCCGACGACCTGCGCGCCGCCCGCGGCGACCTGCTTCAGCGCCGCGTCGAGATCGTCAACCATCAGATTGAGCATGAATTCTTTCGGCGACGGCTGAAAATACTCCGTCGTCGAGTTGAATGGGCACCACACCGCGTACGCCTGCTGCGGCAGCATGCCGGCATCGAAGCGCACGCCACCGAAATCCTCGATGCGCATGCCGAGGTGCTGCGCATACCTATCCGCCAGCTTTTTCGGATCAGTACTCTTGAAGAACACGCCGCCGATGCCGAGTGCCTTCGCCATGTGGATCCCTCAAGGTAGTTTTCGCCGGTCGAATATAGCAAGCGGCCTTCGCTAAGTCTCGGCAAGCACCGCTGTCGCCTGGACCAAACATCGATGGCGCATACTGTGCGAGCTCGCTAGATGCGGCTGAAAAAAGAGCCGCACGAGTGCCAGCCCAGTGGAGGGAAAATGAGCTACGAATCCGAATATCGCCGTTCGATCGAACGACCCGAGGAGTTCTGGGCTGAACAGGCGCAGGCGATCCATTGGCACAAACCGCCGCAGACGATACTCGAGTATACAAATCCGCCCTTCCGCCGCTGGTTCTCCGGTGGCGAGACGAATTTGTGCTACAACGCGGTCGATAGGCACCTCGCCGAACGCGGTGATCAGGCGGCGATCGTGGCGATTTCGACCGAGACGAATGTCACGCGCGAGGTCAGCTACCGCGAGCTGTATCGCGAGGTCAACACATTTGCCGCGGTACTTGCCGCGCTTGGCGTCGCGTGCGGCGAACGCGTCGTCATCTACATGCCGAATATGGCCGAGGCGGTATTTGCGGTGGTCGCCTGCGCGCGGCTCGGCGCCATCCACTCGGTCGTGTTCGGCGGTTTCGCCGCGCACAATCTGGCCATACGCATCGACGACGCGAAACCGAAGCTGTTGATTTGTGCCGACGCGGGCATGCGCGGCGGCAAGGTGATTGCGTACAAGCCGCTTATCGATGCCGCGCTCGCCGAGGCGAAGTTTCCGCCGCCGCATGTGTTGATCGTGTCGCGCGGACTCGATGCGAATCTGCAACGCGTCCCGGGGAGGGATCTAGACTATGCGGATCTGCGCACGCGTTATGCGGAGACGGAAGTTCCATGCGCATGGCTCGAAGCCAACGAGCCCAGCTATATTTTGTATACCTCCGGCACGACCGGCAAACCCAAGGGTGTGCAGCGCGATGTCGGCGGCCATGCGGTCGCGATGGCGCTGTCTATGCGCACGATCTTCGACGTCGGACCGGGGCAGGTAATGTTCTCGACCTCCGACATCGGCTGGGCGGTTGGTCACAGCTACAACATCTACGGTCCGCTGATCGCCGGCGCGACCGCGCTGCTCTACGAAGGCCTGCCGATAAACCCGGATGCGGGTATCTGGTGGCAGCTGTGCGAGAAATACCGCGTACGATCGATGTTCTCCTCACCTACCGCGATCCGCGTGCTGAAAAAGCACGACGCGGCATGGCTGAAAAAATACGATCTGTCCGCGTTGAAATACCTGTTCCTTGCCGGCGAGCCGCTCGACGAGCCGACCGCGCAATGGATTTCGCAGGGCCTCGGCAAGCCGGTCATCGACAACTACTGGCAGACCGAAACCGGCTGGCCCGCGATCTGTCTGCATCCGGGGCTCGATCTCAAGCCGATCAAGTTCGGCTCGCCGGGACTGCCGAATTTCGGCTACAAATACCGGGTGATCAACGAGACGACGGGCCTGGATGCCGCAGCTAACGAAAAGGGCGTGCTCGTCGCCGAACCGCCGCTGCCGCCGGGCTGCCTGACCACGATCTGGGACGACGACGCACGTTTTATACAAAGCTACTTTTCCCATTTCAAGGAACTGCTGTACAGCTCGCTCGACTGGGCGATCCGCGACGGCGACGGCTACACCTTTATTCTCGGCCGCACCGACGACGTGATCAATGTCTCCGGGCATCGCCTCGGCACACGCGAGATCGAAGAGTCGGTGGCGACGCACGCCAGCGTCGCCGAAGTCGCCGTGATCGGCGTCCACGACGAGCTCAAGGGCCAGGTGCCGATCGTTTTCGCCACTCTCAAGTCGGGCACGGCCGATGCAGCGGCAAAGCGCGACGCGGCGAGCGGCATGCAGCAGCGTGTGGTCGAACGGCTCGGCAGCGTCGCCAAACCCACGCGCGTTTATATCGTGAATGCGTTGCCGAAAACACGTTCGGGAAAATTGCTGCGCCGTTCGCTGCAGGCGCTGGCCGAGTCGCGCGATGCGGGCGACCTGTCGACTCTGGACGATCCGAATGCGCTCGAGGAAATCCGCAGCGCTTTGTTGCGCGGACCGGATCTCGGGTAGCAACCTGAGCCCTCCCCTTTAAATGGTGTTGGAGCGATGAGAGGCTGTCTCCACACCCAGATCCTGCGCGGACAACTCAAGCAGGAACGGTTTTAATGACGGACGAAGCCGGTCAAGATTTCAGGATGATCGAATTGCTGGAGACGTGCTTCTGACAATTTCCACCAACTTTCGGACGCGACCCATTGGTTAGCTAAGGTGAAGATGTCTGCGCCAACTCTTGTCTGGTTAAAGTGCCAGCAATCTGGTTTGGTCTACGATACTGATAAAGACCAAAAGTTCACCATTGCAATGGCTATCGCACCTGCGGCCCTGATGGTTCTTCGATTCGTGAAAAAAGACGAGCTATTCACTGTTGTGACGCTCTACAACCGCAACACGGCGCCCAGCGGAAATCGGATAGGTAGATATGTTGGGGTCAAGTTCGCAAACGCGAACCCTGCGTTCAAGTTAGAGCTTAAACAACAGCCAAAGATCATAGTTAAGCCAACCCGCAAACTCATAATCTCCTCATGAAGCCTAGCGCTTCGCTTTTTTCTGCCTTGGCTTTGCGGCGGCCTGCGGCTTGTGCTGCGGGCCTGCTTTGGCGGCGGCTTTTACTCCGCTCTCGAAACGTTTCCATGCGTCGGGAAGCAATTCGATATTCAGCAGAGCATCATCAGATTTAGGAGCTTTTGACATGGTGGAAGAATTCGATCCTGATCCGGAGATTCTACCAAGCGAGCTGCTTACGGCAATTGGACTAGCCGTTGCTTCTGCCGCTCAAACAGAAAACTACATCAACTTCGCAATAGGTGCTTGTCTCGGTCTAGACCTTGAATATCAGATCGCCGTAACCCAGCATATGGCGCTGCCGCTGAAATTCAGTGTACTGCGTGCCGTTGCGGAAATCAGGTTTGATGATGTTGATGCGCTTGACGAACTTGATGATCTATTGACCAGTGTAGAGACGGCGCTGCAAAAGCGCCACGCTATCGTTCACGACTGCTGGGTTATTTCTGATCGCGACAACAAACCAAGACGCTTCAGCATAAGCGCTAGAAATTCGGTCAGGGTGAAGTCAGTCAAGGTAACGGTCGAAGAAGTCATACGGGATGCTAAGTCCATCGCCAGCGCCGGATATCAACTCATGAACTTCATCGGAAAACATCTCAGCGTGCCCAATGTCGTTCCGGGCCGATCTCGATTTCACAAGACGAGGGCGGTTCGCAAGAAGCGCCACTTGTCTAAACCACCATCGACGTAAGGCCTCGCCGTTGTTTTCAAATTCATGATGATTCAAGTATATAACTTCCCTTGAAGGGGGAGGAGAATTGCTGTGCCCGTAGGCGCGCGAGGGCCCTTTCGCTCTCAGCGCCGCAATGCTTGCAGCACCCGCTGTACCGATTCGGAAGTAAACAGTTCTTCAGAAGTCGCAGCCAATCGCCGCCGCCAATTAGGGCGCTCGCGATCGGTGCCGGGCAAATTCTGAGCAACGGTTTCGAAGGCGAGGTCTTCTGCTTGCACCAGCAGCAGGGACGATGGCGCGCGCGCCAGCCAGGCATGCAGGGCGGCCATCGCGTCTGTGTCGAGCGGCGCATCCAGATCGTTGTGCAAGGCAATTCCAGCTGCATTGATGGCTTCGACGAGCAAACGTTTTTCTTCGTGCCGCGCCGAAAGTTGCTGTGTGATTTCAGCACCGGCAATCAGACCGAGCGATTCGCGCTCGTGGATATCCGCCGCTTGCCACCAGCCCGCAAGCGGCGGCAGATCGTGCGTGCAGGCGCAGGCCGCGGCATTCGCCGAATAGCCTGCCGGCGACTTGAAAGCGGCGCCCTCGCGTTCGAGCAGCATCACCTGATAGCGCAGCATGCCGTTGTCGGCAAGCTTCTCGCGCAGGCCGTCGGGCACCGTGCCGAGATCCTCGCCGATCACGGCGCATTGCTGGCGCTGGCTTTCCAGCGCGAGATGTCCGAGCAAATCCTCGGTCGGGTAGGCGACATACGCGCCGTCGATCGCCTTGCCGCCGGCGGGCACCCAAAATAGACGCGCGAGCCCGAGCACGTGATCGATGCGCAGAATGCCGGCATGACGCATGTTCGCTGCGACCGCTTGGCGGAACGACGCGTAGTCGTGCTCCTGCCAGGCGAGGGGATTTGGCGGCGGCAGATTCCATACCTGGCCGCCGGGTGCGAGCGGATCGGGCGGCGCGCCGATCGACACGTCGCGTGCCAGCTGCGCGGCGTTGGCCCAGGTTTCGGCGCCGTCGGGCGCCGCGCCGACCGCGAGATCGCGATACAGTCCGAGCGTCAGGCCGTTATCGCGCATCCGCGCTGTGGTCGCAGCGAGCTGGCGTTCGCACAGCCATTGCAGAAACTCGTGGTAGCGCACGCGTCCTGCATGCTGCGCCGCGAAAGCCTCGACCTCGATCCGGTGCACGCTGCGCAGCGCGTTCGGCCAAGTTGTCCAGGCGCTGTTCGAGTGCATCTCGGCGATCACCTGGAAGGTCGCGAATAAGCGCAGCGATTCGCCGCCCGCGCGCACGAAGTCCAAGAATTCGCGCACGATCGAGCCGTCGGCCTGATCGCGCATGGCGCGCTGCATCGATGTGAACAGCGCTTGCAGAGCGGTATTTTTCAGCGCCCATACCGCGGAATATTCGATGTCGTCGCGCGCCGCCAGATGCATGCGAAAACGATTCTGTTGCCATTGCAGGCCGGCTTCGGCAAAACCGGGCAGATCGTACAGGACACCCGGATCCAGATAGATCGGATCGATGAAGCGACGATCCGAAGGATGATACGGACTCACGCGTTCGCGGTCCGCCGGAAACAGCATATGCAACGGATTGATGCCGATCGTGGCCGCGCCGGCGCGCGCCGCGTGCAGTGCGAATTCGCCGATCGCGCTGAAATCGCCGATACCGGAATCGTTGGCGTTTGCCCGACGCAGCGAATACGCCTGTACGGAAAGGCCGAAGCTGCGCGCCGTGCCGCGCTGATCCGCATCGAGCAGGGGCGGACGAAAGCATTGGCATGGCGCGATCGTGAGCTGACAAACCGTGTCCGGTACCGCATCGAAGCTCACCTGGTAACGGCCCACTTCGAGTTGCGGCAGGCTCAGTGCGCTGAGGCGCAAGCGCATGCCGAGCGGGTCGGACAGGATCTGCGTGGCAAGGTCGGCAGTGGCGATGTGCGCAATTACCTCACCGACTTCGCTGCGTACCGTCGCTCCACCGCGCGGTGGACTCTGCGCCGCCGGCATCGTCACGCGAAGGTCTACTGATGCTGATGCACCCGCGCGCATGACTCGCACCATCGGCAGCAGGCGGTGCTGCCGGGTCAGCACGATCCGCTCAAGGCTTTCGCGCGCCTGCGCCGTGGTTTCGGCACGCAGGTTCATCGCGGCCAGCAGCGTGCGTTTGGTTTCCGGACTTACGGCGTGGTGCGTGCCGGCGACATCCCACCAATCCGCTGCGATGCCAGCGGTCTGGGCAAGCCGGTTCAGAATCTCGTCGTCGCTCCGGCTGTTTTTTGACTTCCTGTCGTCCGCGGTTTCGACGAAGGTGACGACGGAGCGGGCGGAAATGTTTGCGTTTCCGGTTTCCGCGGTCATCACGGCGATGGCGGCTTTCGCGGTATCCAGGCAACGTCGCCAGACAAAACCCGCGCGCGCGCTGGGCAAGGCGACGCGGATGTCGTTGCGACCGCGATGGATCGCGATCGCCAAGCGATCGCTCACGGACTCATCGGCGCCGGCATAGAACGCGGCGACCAGGGTATCCGAATTGGATTTCTCCCAATCCGCTGCGTCGATCAGAGCGCCTTCGGCGCCGCGCCACTCGATATCGGCGACGCCCTTGGCATCGACTGCCGCGCCGGCAAGAAAGCGGTCATCGCGCAGCGCGCGATGCGCGTGACGCTGTGCGATCAGGCGCCGGGTGAAATCGATCAAGTCGTGGTCGGCGTGCAACCAGTCGATCCACGAACTTGCATTGTCCTGCGCGTATGCATTGTTGTTGCCGGCATGGGTGAGGCCGAGCTCGGCGCCCATCGCGAGCATCGGCGTACCTCGCGCGAGCAGCAAAGTCGCGAGCAGATTGCGCTGGTCGCGTCGCCGCGCGGCGATGATGCGCGTGTCGCTGCTGGCGCCCTCGACGCCGTGGTTCCAGGAATAGTTCGCGTCGGTGCCGTCGCGGTTCTGCTCGCCGTTCGCATCGTTGTGCTTGCGCTCGTAGGCGACCATGTCGGCCAGCGTGAATCCGTCGTGGGCGACGATGAAATTCACGCTGCGCGAAGGCCGGCCTTTGGCGGCGAACAGATCCGCCGAGCCGGCAAGTCGGGTCGCCAATGCGCCGCGCAGCCCGGCATCGCCGCGCCAGTAGCGACGTACGTCGTCGCGGAAACGATCGTTCCACTCACCGTAGCCATCGGGGAAGTTGCCTGCCTGATAGCCGCCGGGGCCTGGATCCCACGGCTCGGCGATCAGTTTGGCTTCGCGCAGTAGAGGATCCTGCTCGATCGCGGCGAGCAACGGTGCGCCGGCATCGAAGCCCGTTTCACGCCGGCCGAGCGTGGTGGCCAGATCGAAGCGAAAGCCGTCGACCCCGCCCAGCTGGATCCAGGTGCGCATGCTGTCCAGCGCCAGACGCACGAGCGGCGCGCGATCGAGCGCGAGGCAATTGCCACAACCGGTATCGTTGATATAGCGCTGCGGCGCGTCGTGGACGAGGCGGTAGTAGCTAGCGTTGTCGAGACCGCGAAACGACAAGGTCGGCCCGAGCTCGTCGCTCTCGCCCGAATGATTGAACACCACATCGAGCAGCACTTCGATGCCGGCGGCATGCAGGGCATCGGTCGCCTGGCGGATCTCCGCCCAGCCACCCGGAGCGAGGCGCGGATCGGGCGCCATCATCGCGATCGGGTTGTAGCCCCAGTAATTGTGCAGGCCGAGCGGCGGCAGATGGCGTTCGTCGATCCACGCCGCAGCCGGCATGATCTCGACCGTCGTGATACCGAGCTCGGCCAGGTGCGCTACGGCCGCCGGCTGCGCCAGCGCCGCAAACGTGCCGCGCATGGCCTTGGCAATGGCCGGATGTTGCTTTGTATACCCGCGTACATGCAACTCGTAGATCACCGTATCGGACCACGGCACGCGCACCGATGTCGGTGTCGCGCGCAAGGCGTTACGGTCGACGACGATGGCTTTGGGTACGAAGGCCGCGTCGTCCGCGGTGTCGATCTGGCTATTGGAATCGGGATCGCCGCCGCCAAAGCCGAACATCGACGCATGCAAAGCGAACGGGCGGTCCAGCTGCAGGGCATACGGATCGACCAGCAACTTCGCCGGATTAAAGCGATGCCCAGCGCGCAGCGCGTACGGCCCTTGTGCGCGCAAACCGTAACGCGCGCCAAGTGGCACGTCGGCGATATGCGCATGAAAAACATCGCCGCTGCGGCCCGGCAATCGCAGCCGTTCGCGCTCTCGTTTGCCGGTGTCGTCGAACAGGCAGAATTCGATCGCGCTGGCGTGCGCCGAGAAAACGGCGACGTTGACGCCTTTGTCCACGGGAGTGACGCCGAGGGGTTCGGCGGAACCTGAGGTAATGCGGTAGGCCATGGGAAGAACGTATCAGATACCGTACTCCCCGCGAAAGCGGGGCTTTCTACAGCGAAGCTGGTCACCCAACTCTTTACCCTAATATTGCTGAAAGCAAAGGTTTCCACTCGCCTTTGGCGACGGACATTCGTGTCCATTCGCGAACGGCACGCTTCCGGCAACCGCTCCTTGCGTTGCTCTACCTCCGGCATCCATGCCGTCGCGTGCGCGTCCCCCTTACGGACAATTCCGCCGTGCCCTCGCCGCGGCAAAGGGGAACCGGGATCAAGAGCAAAGGCAGTGCAACACATCGCAGATATATAAGCGTAGTCCAGGGATGGACAGATTCGTGGAATAACCGGCGGCCTTCGCGGTGCCGAGCATCGCAGGCTGCGGCGGTTAATGCCCGCAGGGGCGCGCACACGCGACGGCATGGATGCCGGAGGTAGAGCAACGCAGGAGCAGTTGCCGAATGCGCGCGCGTGAGCGAATGTACACGGACGTATATCAAGCGAACCCCGCCGCAGCCGAGAAGCACAGGGAATTTCCCTGCGCGGGATGCGCAGGGAAACACCGCGTCAGGCGCCTAGTGTGCCGTTCCGTTAATAACGTTACATAGACGTTC
>JAYTQX010000109.1:0-2502 GCA_043746455.1 Pseudomonadota bacterium | reverse complement strand
CGGCCGAACAGATCGCCGATGCGCCCCCACAGCACCGAACCCACGGTCGTTCCGATCAGCGCCACGAACGCGAGCAAACCTCCGGTCTGCTTGCTGATCGCGTACTCGGCGGTCATGCCCGGCATGACGAAACCGAGCGTCGCCGGTTTCATCACATCGATCGCCAAGGCCACGATCAGCACGATCACCAGCGTCCAGTGCTCGCTGTTGAGTGGCACGCCATCGGCGATATGGAAGTAGGCGTGATCGCGCACGCCCTGCAATGTCTGCCGCATTTGTTCCAGACGCGGCATCAGGCCGTAGCCTGAAAGCAGCAGCCCGAGCGGAATGATTGCCATGCCGGCAAGCATGATCGGATCCATCGGCATGCCGGCCAGGTGATAGTGGGTATGCGCGCCCATCGCCAGCATCGGCCAATGCGAGAGCACGCCGGCGACGAGCAGCGCACAGCCCAGCCAGAACGCGATCGGGTGATGGAACGAGATACCTTTCGATGTCATGCAGCGGATCGCATTCCCCGGCGATGAGTTGGCACAATCCCGTGTCCGGCACTCATCGTCACCGGCACAACAGGATACCGTACATGCAAGGCTTCTTCAGGAGATCGAGCGTGGCCGCAGCTCATGAAATCCGCACACCAGACCGCGCCTGTGGCTGATAACCGATGCGATTTTCGATTTGGTGCTAATCTGGCCGTTGGGCAGGGAAAACGGCGGCGGCAAGTCTCGGGCAAACGATGACGATCTCTCCGGCGGCTTCAAGTTTCAAGTACAGGGCCTTCATCAGTTACAGCCACCAGGATCAAGTCTGGGCGCAGTGGCTGCATAACGCGTTGGAATCCTATCGGGTCCCGCGCCGTCTGGTCGGACAGACGACCGAGGCCGGCGTGATTCCCGCGCGCCTCGCGCCCGTGTTCCGCGATCGCGACGAATTGCCCAGCGCGCATGATCTCAACCGCAAGGTCAACGAGGCGCTCGCGCAGTCGGCGAACCTGATCGTGATCTGCTCGCCGCGCTCGGCGACATCGCATTGGGTGAACGAAGAAGTCCTGACGTTCAAGCGCCTCGGCCATGCCGATCGCATTTTCTGTCTGATCGTCGATGGCGAACCGAACGCGAGCGATCTTGCCGGCCGCGCGGCCGAGGAATGCTTCACGCCGGCCCTGCGTTTCCAACTCGGCGCGGACGGACAGCAGACGCAGGAGCGCACCGAACCGATCGCCGCCGACGCGCGCGCAGGCAAGGACGGCAAGGGCAATGCCCGGCTCAAGCTGATCGCCGGCATGCTCGATGTCGGCTTCGACACGCTCAAGCAGCGCGAGCTGCACCGGCGTAACCGGCGCATGGCCGTGGTCACCGCGCTCGCCTTGGTCGTGATGCTGGTGACGACGGCTCTGGCGATCACTGCCGTCATTGCGCGCCATGACGCCGAGCGCCGGCAGAAGCAAGCCGAAGAGCTGGTCGGCTTCATGCTTGGCGATCTCAACGACAAGCTGCAGGAAGTCACCCGGCTGGACATCATGGAGGCAGTCGACGACAAGGCGATGGCCTATTTTCAATCCCTGCCGACCACCGATATCACCGACGAAGCGCTTGAGCAGCGCGCCAAGGCGCTGGAGAAAATCGGCAGCGTGCGTCAGAACCAGGGCCATCTACCCGCGGCAATGGATTCGTTCCAGGCTGCGTTGAAGCTATCCGGGCGCCTCGCCTACGCTGCGCCCAACGACGCCAACCGGCAGATCGCTTATTCGCGGGTTTGGGCGTGGGTCGGCATGACCAACTGGTTTCAGGGCGACCTCGACGCCGCGCAGCAAAATTTCGAATCCGCGGAACGAGTGCTGCAACGCGCCGAATCGCACGCAGTAGCGGACCAGGAATTGATCTTCCAGGAGACCGTTATCGACAACAACATTGGTCACGTACTCGAGGCACGCGGAAAACTGGATGAAGCAGAAGTGCTCTACCGGCAAATGTTGGTTCACTGCAAGCAGCTCATTGCGGGCAAAGTCGCCAAGCCGGTATGGACATCGCAGTTGGGCTCGGCGCACAACAATCTGGGCAAAGTCGCCCTGATGAGCGGCGATCTGGCCACGGCGATCGTCGAATACAGCGCGGATGACGCTATCGAGTCGAAGCTATCCGCAAGCGACCCGAAGAATAATGATCAATTGACCAACGAATTCAAGGTCCGCGCCATCCTCGGCCGCACGCGAGCGTTGAGCGGCGACGTAGAAAATGGCGTGCTTGATCTGCAGCAGGCAGTCGATATAGCGCAACGGCTGATGAAAGTTGACCCCACGCAGACTGAAATCCAGGAGGATCTCGCGCTTTACCAGATGCAGTTGAGCCGCTTGCTGCGCTTGACCGGCAAGTTACCCCAAGCTAAAGCGTTAACCGGTGAGTCGCTGCAGGTTTTCGCAAAGCTGACCAAGCAGGACCAGGCCAACGCATCGTGGCAGCGCGAGTTCGCTGAAGTCCAGACCGAGCATGCGGCGCAGGCATC
>JAYTQX010000108.1:0-8405 GCA_043746455.1 Pseudomonadota bacterium | reverse complement strand
GGTCGACTCGATGACAATCAGATCCAGATCAGGCTCGACCCCATCCAGATCGATACGCCATGAAACCGGCACGCCGTCCGCGCAGCTGTCGCAGCGGTAGCGGCACGGACGCCGCTGCGGAGGAGTCGGCGGTGATTTGCATTCTCGGCAAGTTGGTCGTACGGCCACCGGATGCCGGGGCGATCGCACGCACGTGCTCGCACAAGGCCAAGCCCGCGACAACTTGATCGGGCACAATGCCGATTTGTCTCGCTGCACGCGTCGTGATGCCGGCCAAATGCCGCCCATCGCCCTCCACACCGCCGAAACGCAGAGACGGTTGCTGACCGCAGGCCACTCTCGGCGGCACCGACAGAGCGTGCTCGATGATCGCAGCGAGGTTTGCGTGCAGGACGGCAGGCTCGCAAAGGAAGGCGCTGATCCGATCGACCTGCCGCACGGGCACGAAAGTCACCGGTACCTCGGTGTAGGAATCGTCCCACTTGCCGATATCGGTGTACGAATTGATGTGCGCCATCGAGCGCAACGTGTGGATCTTGCCCAGGAAAAACGAGAACGGCGCCAAGGCAAGCACGATATAGACCGCCAGCCCGAGCCTGCCTGCTGAGCGCAGCATGACGACCCGGCACCGAGCCAACCATACCAGCCAATCGCGATAAGCAACGCGACCGGTGGCAGCGCAGATGGAATCATCCACATCGTCGTCTTCGCGCGTATCGCAACGAGGAAAATCGACTGGAACGTCATCATCAACAGTGCAGCGAGCCACCAGCGGCGCAACTTGCCCCGGTTCGATCGCAGCAGGAAAACTCCCGACAGAGCCAGCGCAAGGCAAAGGCAATAGATCGCCAGCGCAACCTGCGCGGAACCTTGACTCAATGGCGTTCGCAGCAGCAATCCGCTCCATGCGCCATCGATGAATAGTGCACGGATCAAGGGCAGAACACGGGACCAGGGCTCGATTCCGAGGTCGTGATCGGCGTATTTCGTGAGCGGTCTTGCCATTCCTTCCGGCACCGGCGCGAAATCCAGCCATGGCGGCAATAGACTCAACAATACGATCCCAACTGCGAGGCAAATGAATACAAACGCTTTCCACGAACGGTGCCGGTAAAGCAAGGTCAACCCGGCCACCATCGGATAAGTAGCCGCCGTCGGATGCGCATGAATGCAGGCCGCTGCCGCCAGGCCGAACAGCAGCGCATTTCCCACCGAGAAATTCACCCAGCAGCGCGAACTCGCGAGCACAAGCAGCAGGATCGTCGTTTCCACCACGGCCGGATGGCTGGGAAACATCATCGGCACAGTCGACCAGCCCGCGACACCCATGCCTACGGCAAATGCGAAACCGAAGCGCGCATCCACCCAGCGCGTGCCGATATACCGGGCTAGAAAATACTTGGCCGCAGCGAGTACCTGTATCAGCACAGCCGCCGATGCGATGCGTCGAGTGAGCCAGACCGGAACCGCGAGCAGGTAAAACCACCAGGGCCCGAGTTCGAACAATTCGTAGATCGCCGGACCGGACAGGGGAAAGTGCTGCCCCTGAGCGATGGACGAAGCCCAGTACGTGTCGCGCCAGAAATCCACGAGCCCACCGCTATTGAGGCCTGCCATGATGTGAATACAGAGCATCATGCTGCAGAAAATCGCGCTGGCAACCCGCCAAACGCGTTCGCTCGCGGGATCAACCGCGCGCACCGGCTCATTGTGGGAGACAAAGCTAGGCGGCATTCCGACACCGGTCCAAGGGCGGCGTATATCCTAACGTATCGGCGAATCCTCACGGCCACATCGCGTTGCGCTCGCCACACGCAACCCCTACCCTTGGCCCATGCAAACGCCGGATTCAGCCATGGACCAATCTGCGCTTTTCGTCATCCCCGATTCGATCAGCAATTTTTTCACGATCACCGAAATCGACGATGCAGAGTTTCTCGTCGGCGCTCTGTTCCGGCGCAAGTTCGGCGATCCGCCGCCGGACTTCCGCCGCCACCTTGTCGCGCTGTATCGAGACGCCAACGGCGCGCAGCACCTGGCCGGCTATTCGCATATGCGGCCTTTTGGAGATGTATACCTTTCCGGCGGCTCATGCAGCAACGGCGCGACGATCGCACGCATGCAGGCGCACGAGCGCGAGGCCGTCTACGCGGCCGGTGGCGTCTGGTATCTGATCCTCAAGTACGCGTTCAGGAAATATGCGGATTCGTGCGATGCGTTCTTCGGCCACTGCGGCGACAAGCGTGCGCGGGAAGTCGCCCTCGCCGCGGGTTTCATCAACACCGAAGTCGAGCCCATCATCGTCAACTGGCACAAACCGCTAGCCGAAGTCTTTCGTCGTGCGCTGACGGCCAAAGTCGTTGCCCTCGGGCCGTTTTGATCTCTCCGAAACTTGCATACAACCGCTGCGTGCCGCAGCGCTCTGGTTTTGAACATCTTGCACTTTAGCTAGCGCTTTTGATTCGACACTCCGTGCGGCACGTGACCGGTCGCGACATGCCGGCGTGCGGATTCGACGTTGTGCGTGGAGTCATCGAAGAAAATATCCGCGCCGAAGGTTTCCAGAAACGGGCCCTTGTCGCGGCCGCCGAGAAACAGCGCCTCGTCCAGGCGCACACCCCAGTGGCGCAAGGTCAGGATCACGCGCTTGTGCGCCGGCGCGGAACGCGCGGTGACCAGCGCGGTGCGGATCGGCGAGGTTTCCGCCGGAAACGCTTCCTGCAGCTTATGCAGCGCCGCGAGAAACCCGCGGAACGGGCCGCCGGACAGCGGCTGATCGGCGCGCTCGACTTCGTTGCGATGGAAGGCGTCGATACCCTGTTCCTGCGACACGCGCTCGGATTCGTCGCCGAAGATCACCGCGTCGCCGTCGAATGCGATGCGCAACTGATCCGACGAAAGCGACGGCGCCTTCGACGGCAGAATCGTCGCCGCGGCAATGCCCGCGTCGAGCGCCCCGGTGACGCTGTCGGGATTGGCCGAAAGAAACAATTGCGCGCCGAACGAACGCACATATGGCGCGGTCGGCGCGCCACTGGTGAATGCAGCGCGGGCGATATCGAGGCCGTAGTGCTCGATCGAATTGAAGATGCGCAGCCCCGTGTCGGCCGAATTGCGCGAGAGCAGGATCACCTCGACGCGCGGCGGTGACGGCTTCGGCGGATTCAGATACAGCAGTTTGCGCACGAGCGGAAACGCGATGCCCGGCGCGAGCGGTTCGTCTTCGCGCCGTGTCTGATGCTCGCGAAACGCGTCGAGCCCGGCCGCTTCGAACAGCGCGTGGCTTTCGGAAAGATCGAACAGCGCACGCGAAGTGATCGCGACGATCAAACGACCGTCGTTGGGATTGTCGGCCTCAGTAGGCGAACTGTTCATTCAAGATTCGGTCTTCGAGATTGTGCTCGGGATCGAACAGCAGATTGACGGTCTTGTCGTGCGATTCGCGCACGGTCACTTCGACCACATCGCGCACTTCGTTGGAATCGGCGGTCGCACTGACCGGACGCTTGTACGGATCGAGGATTTCGAATTTCACCTCGGTGGCCGCGCGCAGGATCGCGCCGCGCCAGCGCCGCGGGCGAAACGGGCTGATCGGCGTCATCGCCATGACGTCGGCGCCGAGCGGCAGGATCGGCCCGTGCGCAGACAGGTTGTAAGCGGTCGAGCCGGCCGAGGTGGCGACCAATATGCCGTCGCACATCAGCTCGTCGATCTTGACCGCAGCATTGAGCGAGACGCGGATATGCGCGGCCTGTTTGGTCTGGCGCAGCAGCGAGACTTCGTTGAACGCCAGCGAAGTCACCGAGCTGCCAGACTCGTTTACCGCCTCCATGATCAACGGCTTCAGGGTCGTCGCCTGCGCACGCGCGAGGCGCTCGATCAGGCCGTCGACGCGGAACTGGTTCATCAGAAAGCCGACCGTACCGAGCTTCATGCCGTACACGGGTTTGTTCAACGCCAGATGCCGGTGCAAGGTGCGCAGCATGAAACCGTCACCGCCCAGCGCGACGATGATGCCGGCCTCGTCAAGCGGCACTTCGGTATAGCGCGTGCGGATCTCGGCGAGCGCTGCCTGCGCTTCCTCGGTGCGGCTGGCCACGAAGGCAATGGGTTGGTCGATCACGCAAGCTCCACGGGTTTGCTGCGCGCGCATTGTAGCGCGCCACTGCCTCGCGCATGCGACAATTGCGCATGCCTGCCAGCGTACCCGAGCGCCGCCTGGACCCCGACGAGCTTCTCGCGCGCATGCGCCGCGACGAAGCGCGCGCGCAGCGCGGTTTGCTGAAGATTTTTTTTGGCGCGGCACCCGGCGTCGGCAAGAGTTACGCGATGCTCGAAGCCACGCGTAAGCTCGCCGCCAGCGGCGTCGACGTTGTGGTCGGCTACGTCGAACTGCACGGCCGTCCGGAAACCGAGGCGCTGCTCGCCGGCCTCGAAGTCCTTGCGCCGCAGCGCTTCGAACATCGCGGCATGATCCTCACCGAATTCGACGTCGACGCCGCCCTGCTGAGGCACCCGCGCGCGATCTGCGTCGATGAGCTCGCGCACAGCAATCATCCCGGTGCGCGCCATCCCAAACGCTGGATGGATGTCGAGGAATTGCTCGACGCCGGCATCGACGTCTACACCACGGTCAATGTGCAGCACATCGAGAGCCTCAACGACGTGGTCGCGCAGATCACCGGCGTGCACGTCCGCGAAACCGTGCCCGACCGCGTGTTCGATGCAGCGGACGAAGTCGAACTCGTCGATCTGCCGCCCGACGAACTGTTGCAGCGCATGCGTGAGGGAAAGGTGTATGCGAACGAAAAAACCGGCCAGGCACTGACTTCGTTCTTCCGCAAGGGCAACCTGATCGCCCTGCGCCAGCTCGCGCTGCGCGCGACTGCCGACCGCGTCGACGCGGCGCTGCGCGAGTATCGCGAGAGCCACGCGATCCGCGAGACCTGGGCTGCCGGCGAGCGCGTGCTGGTCTGCGTCGGCCCGGATCCGCTGTCCGAGCGGCTGGTGCGCGCAGCGCGGCGCCTGGCTACCGCGCTGCACGCCGGCTGGATCGCGGTCTACGTGGAAACACCGGCGCTGGCGCGTCTTCCGCGTGGCGCGCGCGACCGCGTGCTGGCGACGCTGAAACTCGCCGAGTCGCTCGGCGCGGAAACCGCGAATCTGTCCGGCGAATCGGTGGCGGTCGAACTGCTCGCCTTCGCGCGCCGGCGCAATGTCAACAAGATCCTCGTCGGCAAACCGAGCCGCAGCCGCTGGCACGACCGGCTGAAACCCTCGCTGGTCGACGACATCGTGCGCCAGAGCGGCACGATCGACGTCTACGTGATCACCGGCGAAGCCGGCGCGGAGACACCACGCCCGTCGCGCCTGCCGCGGCGCACGAGCAACGGGCCGGCCTACGCGAAAAGCGTCGCTGTGGTCGCCGCGATCACCCTGCTTTGCGCATTTCTGCACAAGTACGTCGAACTGACGAACCTAGTCATGCTGTATCTGCTCGGCACCGTCCTGGTCGCCGCGCGCGTCGGCCGCGGACCTTCGGTGCTCGCGGCGATCCTCAGCGTCAGCCTGTTCGATTTCCTGTTCGTGCCGCCGATTTTTTCCTTTGCCGTTTCCGATGCGCAGTACCTGATCACTTTCGGCGTGATGCTGGCGACCGGGCTGATCATCAGCCAGCTCGCTGCGCGCGGTAAACGTCAGGCCGCGGTCGCGCGCGCGCGCGAGCGGCGCACCGCCGAGCTGTACGCTCTGAGCCGCGAACTTGCGCAGAGCCGCGATGTCGGCGCCCTCGGCGCGATCCTGTGCCAGCACGTGCTCGCGGGTATCGATGGCGAAGCGGCCGTACTGCCGCCGGACGCGCAAGGCCATGTGCAGGATCCAACCCGGTTCTGCACGCGCGGCAGCGTGAGCACGAGCGAAGCGCGTTATCCGGTGCCGGGCAACGATCTGGGTATCGCGCAATGGGCCTACGATCACCGGCAGAAGGCCGGGCGCAGCAGCGATACGCTGGCCAGTGCGGATGCGATTTATCTGCCGCTGAATGCGCTGCGGCGCTGCATCGGCGTGCTGGGTCTGCGGCCACGCGATCCGGATCAGCTCGAAATTCCCGAGCAAATGCAATTGCTCGAATCCTTCGTCAGCCAGGCCGCCGTGGCGATGGAGCGCGTACAGCTGGCCGAGACCGCACAGGCCGCAGACGTGGAAATCGAAGCGGAAAAAATGCGCAACGCATTGCTGAGCTCGATCTCGCACGACTTCCGCACACCGCTGGCGAGCATCATCGGCGCCGCATCCACCCTGCTTGACGATGGCGCGCGCGGCATCGATCCGGCGCAGCGCAGCGCGCTGCTGCAGACCCTGCTGGATGAAGCCAATCGCCTGCATCGCCTGGTCGGCAACCTGCTCGATCTGACCCGGCTTTCGTCCAGTCCGATTCCGCTCAAGCGCCAGTGGGTTGCGCTCGAGGAAATCGTCGGCGCTGTGCTGCGCAGACTGCAGGATGCGCTCGCCGGCCGCGCGATCGAGGTCGATCTGCCCGCCGACCTGCCGCTGATTGAAGTCGACGAGGTCATGATCGAACAGCTGCTGTTCAATCTGCTCGACAACGCGCAAAAATATACTCCGGCGGGCAGCGCGATCGCGATCACGGCAGCCCTGCAGCGCGGCGAAATCGCGGTCAGCGTGCGCGATCACGGCCCCGGCCTGCCCGCGGGCGAAGAGACGCGCGTATTCGAGAAATTTCACCGCGGCCATAACGAGGCCGCACAGAGCGGTTTCGGCCTCGGCCTTTCGATCTGCAAGGCGATCGTCGAGGCGCACGGCGGTGAAATCAGCGCGCGTAATCTTGCCTACGGCCATGGCGACGGCGGCGTGGAATTTCGCTTCACCCTCCCACTCAGCGCAGAGCCGCGCGCGTGAATGCCCCGCGCACGCGCCTGCTTGTGATCGAGGACGATCCGCAGATCCAGCGTTTTCTCGCCACCGCGCTTGAAGCGCACGGCTACGAGCTGAATATCGTCGGCAGCGGCACCGAGGGCTTGCGTCAGGCCGCGCTGCAGCAGCCGGATATCGCGATCGTCGACCTCGGTCTGCCCGATATTTCAGGACTCGATGTGATCGCGCGCCTGCGCGAATGGTATGCGCAGCCGATCCTCGTGCTGTCAGCGCGCAGCCGCGAAGGCGACAAGGTTGCCGCGCTCGATCTGGGCGCCGACGACTATCTGACCAAGCCGTTCGGTATCGGCGAACTGCTCGCGCGCTTGCGCGTGGCCGAACGCCATCGCGCCGAACGCGGCGGTGTCGCGTCCGACGCGCGCATCGAGATCGGCACGCTGGTGATCGACCTCGCCGCTCATCGCGTGCAGCGCGACGGCGTCGATGTGCACCTGACCCCGATCGAATATCGCGTGCTCACCGCGCTCGCGCAGCACCGCGGCAAGGTTCTGACGCACCGACAGTTGCTGCGCGAAGTCTGGGGCGCGGCGCACGTCGAATCGCCGCATTACCTGCGCATCTACCTGCGCGCGCTGCGACACAAGATCGAAGCGGATCCGGCGCGACCGCGTTATCTGCTCACCGAAATCGGGGTCGGTTATCGCTTCGCGGACGCTTGATCCCGCAAGCGGCTAAGGCTTTGTCGGCCGCACCGGGATCGGCACGCTGCATACGTCTATATGTCCGGCCGGCACCTTGTACCAGTCGTCGCGGCGGTTGCGCCGCGATTCGACCAGCGCGGTGAAGGTTGGCGTGTCGGTGCGCAGCACCTCGATATTCGTGCGCTCGGCCGCAGGTACGTCGGCGGCCAAGCGTATGCGTTCGACCGGCGTGCGCTGCCCAGGTTTCTCGTAGAAGCCGAGCGCACCCGTGCCGCGTGGCATCGTCGACAACAATTCGATGCCCTGCACAACCCGGCCGACGACGGTGATGTTGCGATCGAGCCAGCGTGGCGAATTGCCGATCACGACATAGAGTTCCGTACCGCCACCCGAATCGACGTCCAGATCGCGGCCGACGCCGAGCGTGCCATAGCAGTGCGTCAGCCAGGCGCGGCCGAGGCCCGGATCGCGCGCGCTGGCAAAGTCGCCGGAGAACCCGACCTGGGCCGCGTAGCCATCGACATCGGGCAGGCGCACGAACGGAATTTTGCCGCTCAATGGAATGGTAAATTCAGCGGGCAAGGTGCGCTTGGCGGTCTTGATCGGGCGCGGCTGATCCTTGTCGTCAGCGCGCGCGTCGGCGTGCGGGTCGCCCCATTGCACGACGTAGTTGTCCTGCGAGCGCAGAATCGCCAGGCCATCGAAGTAATTTTCGCGCACCAGCGCCTTGATATTGGCGACGTGATTGGGCGCAAAGTCCGGCGCCAGTTCGATCACGATGCGGCCGGATTTGAGTTCGAGATACAGCGT
>JAYTQX010000107.1:0-3219 GCA_043746455.1 Pseudomonadota bacterium | reverse complement strand
GGCGAACTCCTGTTCGAAGCTCTTGGCATCAGGTCCGCCGACGTAGGCGGAGCGTTCGATAACACCGGCGATTGCTTCATCGATGGTTTGGCGAATGCTCAGATATTGCGCGTGCAGGTCGAGGAACTTAATCATGATTCGCTTGGTAGTCTGGGAACGATTCGTGTATCTGCTCAGGGCAGAAGTCGAATCAGGCGGGCCGGATTGCCGGCGTAGATGCCGGGCTTAGTGATATCTTTGGTCACGACTGCACCGGCGCCGACGACGACGTCGCTGCATATCCGTACCGGTAGCAGCGTGGCGTTCGATCCGATCGAGACACGATCGCCGAGCGTGGTCGGTCGCCACAGCTCCTGACAGCCGCGTGCCGGTCCGCCCGCGGCAAAGACGTCGTTGGTGAACATCACACCATGACCGATGAAACAGTCCTCGCCGATCGTGACGAGTTCGCAGACGAAGGCATGTGACTGCACCTTCGTGCGTGCGCCGACGGTGACTCCTCTTTGAATCTCCACGAATGGACCGACAAAGCAGTCGTCGCCGAGCGTGCACTCGTAGACGTTCGCGGGCTCGACAATGCGTACGTTGCTACCGCAGGTTACGTCACGTACTTGGCTGGACATGATTCTAGGCATGGTGGCTCATGCGGTGTTTCGCAAGCCGAGCTTGCAATGCTCGACCTTCAGTGGCAGCTTCACCTCCTGGCCGGAAGCGATCGATTCATATAGTGCCATGATGAGCTCGAGACTCTGACGGCCCTCGTGGCCGTCGACGAGAGGCTTGGCGTCCTTCGACAGCACTTCCACCATGTGCTCGTAGTACGCCTGGTGACCAAATCCGTAGACGTTGGGAGGATTGACCGAGAAGTTTTCCATCACATCGGCGTCGCTCTGCAGCGGGTCGCTAAATTGCCAAGTGCGGATCTTGTTCACGGAAAAACCGGCGATCTCAACGGCGCCGGTCGCCCCGAGAATAGACAATGAGCCCTCCATGTCGCGGGGCCGCGTCGCTGAGGTCGCTTCAATGACGCCCAGTGCGCCGTTGCGGAATTTTACTGTGGCAACTGCGGTATCTTCGGCCTCGATGTTGACCAGCGCTGTAAGCGCACGGCAATGCACACTTTCGACACTACCCATGAACCAGTTCAGCATGTCGACATGGTGACTGGCCTGGTTGGAGAGCACGCCGCCGTCTTGCGCCCAGGTACCTCGCCAGTCGTCGTTGGCGTAGTAGCTCTGGTCGCGGCACCATCTCACCCGCACTGTACCCAGCACGAGCCGACCGAAGCGACCGGCGTCTAGGGCCTCGCGCGCCTTGACGACTGGCAGGTTGAAGCGGTTCTGCTTGACTACGAACAAGCCGACACACGCTCTATCGCATTCGTGGATCATTGCATCGGCGTCGACAAGCGTCAGCGCCATCGGTTTTTCGACGACGACATGGCGCTTTGACCGGGCTACCCTGATCGTGTGCTCGGCATGCATGCCACTCGGCGTGAGAACCGAGACAACGTCAATGCCCGGCGTTGCGAGCATGTCATCGATCGACGAGAAGGCCGGAACACCGTACTTGGTTCCGAATGCTTCAGCACGCTCAGCGCGGATATCGCAAACCGCTACGAGGCGCGCGCCCGCGATTTGGCCGGTTCCAAGCAGCTCGGCGTGGCGCTTGGCGATGCGGCCGCAGCCGATGATGGCGAAGTTGATCATGCTCGTCCAATCCCCATGTATTCGAAGCCTGCGTCCCGCGCCGCAGCGGGGTCGAGAATGTTGCGTCCATCAAAGATCACGGGCTGTCGCGCCAGCGCCCTCATTTTCTCGAAATCGGGACTGCGAAATTCCTTCCATTCGGTGACGATGACGAGCGCATCAGCGCCTTCCAATGCTTGCATTGCATGAGTGCAGAAGTGCAAGCCCGTCACGTCAGCCAGCAGCCGACGAGCCTCGACCGTCGCTATCGGGTCATAGGCGTTGACGCGCGCGCCGCGGCGCAGCAGGTTACGAATGAGAATCAGGCTGGGCGCCTCTCGCATGTCATCCGTTTCTGGCTTGAAGGCCAGGCCCCACAGTGCGAAGATGTGCCCGGACAGGTCTGGGCCGAAACGTTTTTCGATCTTTCCAATGAGCATCTGCTTTTGATGTTCATTGGCCGCCTCGACCGCTTCTAGCACTCGCGACGGTGCGCCGTTTTCCTGCGCTGTGTGCAGCAGCGCCTTCACGTCCTTGGGGAAGCACGAGCCGCCATAGCCGCAGCCGGCATACAAGAAGTGGTTGCCGATGCGTGGGTCGCTACCGATGCCGCGACGAACGGAATCGATGTCTGCGCCCAGTGTTTCGGCAAGCAGCGCCATTTCGTTCATGAAGCTGATGCGGGTCGCGAGCATCGCGTTGGCCGCGTACTTGGTGAGTTCGGCAGAGCGAATGTCCATTGCGATGACCTTGGAGTGATTGCGCTCGAACGGCGCATAGATTTGGCGCATGTGGTGCATGGCTTGCTCGTCATCGGCGCCGATCACGATTCGGTCTGGCCGCATGAAGTCGTCGACCGCCGAACCCTCCTTGAGGAACTCTGGGTTGGAAACCACAGCGTAGGTGAGCGACGACGAGCGCAGTGCCAGCTCGTGCGCGATTGCCGCCTGCACCTTGTCCGCTGTGCCGACCGGCACGGTGCTCTTGTCGACGACGACTCGATAGGCATCCATGTGGCGACCAATGCTGCGCGCGGCGGCCAGCACGTACTGCAGATCGGCCGAGCCGTCTTCCTCGGGCGGCGTTCCGACGGCGATGAACTGCACGAGGCCATGGTGTGTCGCTTGCTGCACGTCGGTTGTGAAGCGCAGGCGCCCTCCTGCGGCGTTGCGCTGCACGAGTTCCTCCAGGCCAGGTTCGAAGATCGGAATGCGCCCGTTCTGCAGCATCGCGACCTTGGATTTGTCTACGTCCACGCACAGCACGTCGTTGCCGACCTCGGCTAAGCATGCGCCGCTGACGAGTCCCACATAGCCGGTTCCGATAACTGTGATTTTCATTGACTTGGGTAATTGGAAGAAAAACAGCCGCGTGGTCTACCGATACCCGAAGCCCGCGACTTGGAATCGAAAGTGCCATTGCGCCGTGCTACGCACATCGCTCAATTTGCGCGCCAAGTGATCGAGCTTGATTCGAATGAGCTGCAGATGATCCGTCACAGTGCCACCCCCGTTTGCTTGGCAATCCGGTA
>JAYTQX010000106.1:0-4652 GCA_043746455.1 Pseudomonadota bacterium | reverse complement strand
GAAGCGCTGCGTCCGTTTGTCTACCGGCGCTATCTCGACTACACCGCGTTCGCCGGGCTGCGCGAGATGAAGACGCTGATCGATGCCGAAGTCGCGCGCAAGGATCTGGCGCAGAATCTGAAACTCGGCGCCGGCGGCATCCGCGAAATCGAATTCATCGTGCAGTTGCTGCAACTGATTCGCGGTGGCCGCGAGCCTTCGCTGCGCGCGCTCGGCCTGTTGCCTTCGCTGGCCGCGTGCGAGCAATTGGGCGTGATCGGCGCGGCGAATGCGAAGCGCCTGCGCGCAGCTTACCGTTTGCTGCGTCGGGTGGAAAATCGTCTGCAGATGCTGCGCGACGAGCAGACGCACCAATTGCCCGACGACGCCTTGTCACGCGCGCGCCTCGCGGCGACCTTGGGCTATGTCGATACGCAGGCACTGGAAACAGACAGCGCGCACGCGCGCGACGAGGTCAGTGCGATTTTCGCCGAGGTCATGGCGCCGCTGCAGTCGGCCGATCGCGGCGATACGCGCGTGGCGGCCGAGTATTGCCAGCGCGTCGCCGCGGGCGGTGGCGATGCGCAAACGCTCGGTGTGTTGGGTTATACCGACGCAGCGGGTTTGCACGCCAAGGTCGTGGCCCTGCTCGGCAGCGCTGGCGTGCGCTCGATGTCGGCGCGCGGCCGCGCGCGCCTTGACGCGCTGCTGCCCGCGTTGCTCGACGAAGCCGCGCGCACCGCGGCGCCGGATCTGTGCCTGGATCGCCTGCTGCGCCTGATCCACAGTGTCGTGCGGCGCTCGGCCTACCTGGCCTTGCTCGAGGAACAACCCGTCGCGCGCGCGCGCCTGGTCGCGCTGTTCGCCGACAGCGCCATGCTCGCCGAGCGCGTAATCGCGCATCCGCTGCTGCTCGACGATCTGCTCGATGCGCGCCTGGATACCGACGCCCCCGATCGTGCAGCACTGCTCGCGCAGACGCGGCGGCGGCTGGCCAACGCGCCGGCCGATGATGCCGAAGCGCATCTGGTCGTGCTGCAGGAGGAGAAGAACAGCGTCGCGTTTCGCGTCGGCCTGGCATATCGCAGCGGCCATCTCGATGCGACGGCGACGGCGCGCGGCCTCAGCGTCTGCGCCGATTTCATCGTCGCGGAAATCCTCGCGCTGGCCGCGCGCGATGCGCAGCGCCAGCACGGCAAGCTCGCGGGCGATGCCGCCGATGCCGGTCTGGCGGTCATCGGCTATGGCAGCCTCGGCGGTGCCGAGCTGGGCTTCGCTTCCGACCTCGATCTGGTATTTGTATACAATGAGGCATACGCCCAGCACGAGAGCGACGGTGCGCGCCCGCTCGACGGCATGCGCTACTACGCGCGCATTGCGCAGCGCGTGGTGCATTGGCTCGGTGCGCAGACCCAGGCCGGGCGGTTGTACGAAGTCGATGTGCGCCTGCGTCCCGACGGCGGCAAGGGCCTGCTGGTGGTCAGCATGAGGGCGTTCGCCGAGTATCAGCGCGCACGCGCCTGGGTGTGGGAACAGCAGGCGCTGGTGCGCGCGCGGCCGATCGCCGGCGACGCGGCCACGCTGGCGCGCTTCAAGACGCTCCGCGCCGCCACGCTGGCACAGCCGCGCGCTGCGCCCGAGGTGTTCGAACAGGTCGGCGCGATGCGCGCACGCTGGCGCGCCGAGCGCGACCGCTCAACTGCGCTGCTGCTGGATTTGAAGCAGGGGCAGGGCGCGCTGCTGGATATCGAATTCCTGCTGCAGGCGCTGGTGCTGATTCATGCGCACGCGCATCCGGGGCTGCTTGCGAGCGGCAACAGCGTGACCCTGATCGCGGCGGCGCGGCGTGCCGGCGTGCTCGACGCACGTCAGTCACGCAGCCTTGCCGATGCGCATGCGCTGTTGCTCGCTCGCTCGCTCGCCTGCACGCTCGATGCGCGCCCGCGCCTGGCCGAGCGCGATGCGCAGCTGCTGCAGCACACGCAGGCGGTGCTCGATGTCGCCGCGTCGCTGGGCCTCAATCTCTCGGATCAAGCGCGACGCTGACGTCGGGTCGCGTCGCCTCGATGCGGTGCCATACCTTGCTCGCGACCGCAGCAATCTCGCGCAGCGGAGCCACCTGTGGCAGTGTGGAAAAATCCACATGCATATCATGCAGCCAGCCTTGGTCGACGAGTTCGGCGTGGAATGCCGCAAGCTTGGCCGGTGCCGCCGGCGGCAGCGAAGTGAACACCGGTACACCGGTCGCGCAGGCCTCGCTGAGCATGTTCACCGAATCGGGCGTGACCACGATGCGGTCGGCGACGGCGAGATAGCCGGCATACGGGTTGGTGCCGTCCTCGCTGCCGTCCCAGAAGCAGGTGCAACCGTTGCGGAACGCTGCACGCAGCCGCGTACGCCACGCTTGCGGGGTGCGCCGCGACGCGGTGATCAGGAGACTGCCGCCATCCTGTTCGCGCTGACGCTCGATCTCGCCGATGAACGCACCGAACCAGGCGTCGTCGAGCGCGAGACCACGGCGTGGCCCGCCGACCAGCAGCGCAGTGCGCGGCCGTGGCAACTGGCACAGGGTGGCGAATTGCTCCGCGGCGCGATCGAGCCAGGCGTCGTCGATCGGATTGAGCGCGCCGAGCGTCTGGATCACGTTCGCCGCTTGCAAGGCGTCGTGGCGTGGCGCGACGACCAGATCGAAATGGCCCGGATCGATGCGCGGATCGAGAATCTGCACGGTGTACGTGGCGCCGCCACTCCAGCGGCGCAGTGCGCGTGTGACCAGCGCGGCGTGGCGGCCGCAACCGATCGCCAGCGCGGGCCAGGGCTGAGTCAGTGTGCGGCGTTGCCGGCCGGACAGCGCCAGTTGTGCACCCGCGGCGAGATTTGGCGCAAACCAGCGCCATGGCGGGCGCAAGCGGATACGGTGCACGGCGTGGGTCAGGCCCATCGCGCCGGCTAGCGCCAGCGCCTGGCGTTCGTTGCCCATCGCGCCGTCGGTGATCACACAAACTCCGCTGGCGCGCGGCGAATCGAGATGGCTGATGGGTTTCACGCGGCGATTGTACGGTTCATATGCCGCACTGTCCCATTAGCGCGCGCAATCGCCGCTTGCGGCCTCGTTATAATTGCTCCCGTTGCAGGAGTCTGGGTTGCAAACGCAGATTCCGCCTTTCGCGCCCCTCGAAAATTCGTCCTGGAGTCATTCAATGAAACGTTTCGCGATTGCTTTGCTGTTGCTGGCCAGTCTGCCGGCGTTTGCCGCCGAGAAATACAATATCGATCCGAACCACAGCGCGGTCACCTTCCACTGGAACCATTTGGGTTTCTCGAATCCGTCCGCGCGTCTGGAGAAATTCAGTGGCGAATTCCTGTTCGACAAGAGCGATCTGACCAAATCGTCGATTGCTGTGACCCTGCCGCTCGACGGTCTGCATACGGGTGTGGAAAAGCTCGATGCGGATCTGAAGGCGGAAGGGTTTTTCGATGCGGCGAAGTATCCGAACATCACGTTCACCAGTACCAAGGTCGAAAAAGCCGGGACCGATGCGCTCAAGATCACCGGCGATCTGACCATTCACGGCGTCACCAAGTCGGTCGTGCTGAATACGAAGATCAACAAGATCGGCGACAATCCGATGATGAAGACACCCAGCGCCGGCTTCGATGCCGACATCGTGATCAAGCGTTCAGACTTTGGCGTAAGCAAATTGGTGCCGATGGTGAGCGACGAAATCCCCGTGCACATCACGCTGGATTCGCATCTCGTGAAATAACTTGCTTCCCCTCTCCATCGGGAGAGGGGGGCCTGCAGGGCCGGGAGCGCGACCGCGCGCCGATGCGTCCGCGACTTGCGGTTTCCCTCATCCGCCTTCGGCACCTTCTCCCGACGGGAGAAGGATGGAGCCTAGCCGTTCTTCACGCCCTGCGTCTTGAGCGCTTCGAGCTCGGCCAGATTAAGGCTGCCGAGTGCGGCCTTGAGCGCGTCGACATTGGCCACACCCGAACCCTTCACGGCGACCACGAAACGCTCGCCGAGCACGACGGTATATTCGCCGCTGCCTGAATTGTTCCATTCCTCGTGCACGAGACGGCCGTCCTGATGATAGGTCTTGTCGTAGCCGTGATCGCTCTGCTTGTCTTCCTCGACATTGGCAAATCCCGCCAGCGCCATCAAGCCCTTGGCTCCGCCCATGTCGGTAACGCTGAGGTCGTACGAAGGGCCGCCTGAAGCACTGCCATAGGTCGCCTTGGCGACCGACACCTGCACGCCGATCGGCGACTGCTTTTCCACCGAGAAGCTCGTGCGCGGAAGTCCGGCAAGCGTGTCAGGCAGGAACGGTTTCAATGCATCGGGCGCCAGCGCTTCGACCTGGGAGCCGCCGCCGAGCATGGCGCCGATCATCTGCCCGGCAGCCGCGGCCTGGGCGTTGCTGTCGCCGGATTTCTGCGCAGCCTCCATCTTTTTGCTCGCCTGTTCGGCGCGCTGGCCCATTGCGGCGATCGCACCGAGCGTGCCGCCCTTGTCGGGCGTGTAGGTACTGCTGGACTGAAATCCACCGCTCATTGCGCCGGACATTGCGGCGCTGAGACCGGTGACGCTCGCCAGCACAAACCCAAAAACCAGGGCGAGCACAAAACCGATGATGATCGCGACTGCGGCGTAGCCGCCTGCGCGGTCT